>CAZXSQ010000197.1:7402-11654 GCA_964643335.1 uncultured bacterium | reverse complement strand
CTCAAATCATCAACCTACACCCATTATTCTGCCCCACTCATAATAATAGATATAAAAGAGCGGCTGATGAAGCCGCTCTTATCATTTCTTGACGGATTTTTTTTTGGATTTAAATTCATTTTGAAGAGGGTATTACATCAAGGTTTGTAATAATGGTTCAATCCAAACAAAATGTATTTATCGCCGATCTCCATCACCCCGGCGGAGAAGAGAACGAGATAGATGAATTGTTGAATGAAATTCCAAACAATACCTATCGAATTTTCTTTCTTGGTGATACCTTCCACTATTGGATCAATGAACCCGAGTTTATTAAAAAATACTATTCTGTATTTCTTGATAAGCTACAAAATTTAGCCAAAGCAGGAATTCAACTCTTTCTTATTGAAGGGAATCGTGATTTTCTGGCTTCTCATTATCTGGAAAAACAACCTTGGATAGATGTACTGCATAATCCAACAATTACCGAGGTCGGCGGTAAGGTTGTTTATCTAGGCCATGGAGATGAACTTTGTTGGAATGATTGGGCTTATCAATTTTATAAAAGCATCATTCGTTCAAGGCCGATGCGTTTTTTGGCAGACCATATCCCAAAATCGCTTTGCCTCCGCACCGCTGGAAAGATGTCAAAAACAAGTTCACTCATTGTTGCCGGAAAAAAAGAATCCACATTGGAAGTTCCACGAAAAGCCTATGAACAAATCATTTTAACCGGCGTGGAAATGATTATTCACGGTCACTTACACAAAACCTATCATCGTGAATATAAAATTGGAGGCCACACCGGCCAGGTTCTCTGTTTCGGCTGGAAAGACGGAAAACGAAACATCATCCATATTGAAGGGTCCTGAAAAATGATGATGTTTTATTCTTATTCATACAGGTAAGAGCTTCCCTACTCATCACCAAACCGATACCATAGTCAAAATAATAATTCATCGTCAGAAGGGACATTATGTCTTTAAAAGCCAGAATCCTGGAAGTGCTTGAACGCGATGCCCGTCTTGCTCACTCGGAAATTGCCGCCATGGTCGGTGAAAGTGAAGAAAGGGTAAAGGAAGAAATTGACAGATTGGAAAAAGATGGAATCATTCTGGGTTACAAGACCCTCGTCAATCCCGAACGAGCAATGGAAGAGAAAGTGGCCTGTTTGATCGAAGTATCTGTCCAACCGGAGCGAGGTCATGGTTTTGATAAGATCGCAGAACGAATCTACCGTTTTCCCGAAGTGCAATCTGTGTATCTCGTATCGGGCGGATATGACCTGTTAATCGTCATCGAAGGCAGAACCATGCGGGAAATTGCGGACTTCGTGATTGATAAATTGTCTGTTTTGCCAAATGTACGATCCACCGCCTCACATTTTCTGCTGAAGAAATACAAGGAACTGGGGACGATCTTGGTTGAACATACCGAGCGTGAGCGAATACCAGTAAGTCCGTAAAAAGAGGATTTAGATGAAACCTTCCATAGTAGAACCTGTTTTCCAAAAGAAACCGAGAATCAATCAAAAAGTGATCGATTTGCCGCCGTCAGGAATTCGGCGTTTTTTTGATCTTGTCGCCAACACGCCAGGGGTTATATCACTTGGGGTGGGTGAGCCGGATTTCGCTACGCCCTGGCACATCTGTGAAGCCGGGATTCATTCACTTGAAGTTGGACATACTTCCTATACATCGAATAGCGGCATACCTGAACTCAGAGAAGAAATAGCCAACTATGTGGGACGGGTGCATCATTGTACATACGATCCAGAAAGCGAAATCCTGGTGACGGTCGGTGGCAGCGAAGCAGTAGACCTGAGTTTCAGGGCATTGTTGGAACCCGGAGACGAAACCATCGTTATCGACCCCTCTTTTGTTTCCTATGCGCCGCTGGCTATTCTAGCGGGTGGGCAAGTCAAACGTATCCAAACCGAAGCAGAAAATGGATTCGTTCCCTATCGTGCTCAGTTGGAAGAAGCCCTTACATCCAAAACGAAAGCAATCATTGTCAATTATCCAAACAATCCCACAGGAGCCGGTTTAACCCGGCAAAACGTGGAGGAAATCGCTGAATTTGTCTTAAAATCGGGACTAACCCTCATTAGTGATGAAATCTACCTGCCGCTGAGTTATGAAGAAGCCGGAATTTCTTTCGCATCAATCCCTGACCTGCGTGATCACCTGGTTCTTCTTCACGGCTTTTCAAAAGCATGGGCCATGACCGGCTGGAGACTAGGAATTGCTGCAGGTCCAAAAGATATCATTGGTGCAATGACCAAAATTCATCAATACAGCATCATGTGCGCTCCGTCCACCGCTCAATTCGCCGCTATGGAGGCTTTAAGAAACGGGGATGAAGAAGTAGAAAGCATGCGTAAAGAATACGATGCCCGCCGCCGGTATATTACCCATCATTTCAATCGAATCGGTCTTGATTGTATCCCGCCGAAAGGAGCGTTTTACGGATTTCCATCCATTAAAAGCACGGGGATGACCTCAGAACACTTCGCGACCCGTTTGCTTGAGGAGAAACGAGTCGCCGTTGTTCCCGGTTCTGCATTTGGAGCATGCGGCGAGGGTTATGTACGATGTTCATACGCCACTTCATTGGATGAAATCCGGGAAGCAATATCTCATATCGAAGACTTTCTCAAGAAAATCCGCCCTGAAGGAGAGAAATAATCTCTTCCCTCTCTCGTTTAAAAATTGTCACCAAGGCTCGGATAACATCCGAATCATAGGCCGTGCCCGAATGTTCCTCAAAAAATGATACAATTTGTTCGAGAGACCAGGCCGGTTTGTAAGTTCTTTCGGTGGCAAGCGCATCGCAAACTTCTGCAACCATCAACAAGCGGCTGTTAAAATGAATCTCATCTCCACGAAGCCCGCGAGGGTACCCTTTACCATCCAACCGCTCATGATGTTCATATACATAGCGGCTGACTTCTTTCAAGGAAGGAATAGGAGAAAGAATCCGGTAACCGATATAGACATGATCCTTCATTAAATCATATTCGGAGGAAGTCAGTTTATCCGGTTTTAAAAGGATCGAATCGGGTATACCGATCTTGCCGAGATCATGCAGTTGGGAGGCAAGACGCAAACTTTGGTGTTCTTCTTCTGGCACCCTCAATTCCTTGGCCATTTTAATGACCAGACGGCTTACCCGATATCCATGCCCTTGCGTATAAGGATCACGCGCTTCCAAGGCAAAAGATAAAGACTGAACGGCATGAAATATAAAATTACTGAGCTCTTTGGTTCTCTCTTCTACCTGGTTTTCCAAGTTTTGTTGATAGGCCAAATTTTCTTTCACCAATTTCCGGTATTGCAACGCTCTACTCAGCGTCAATTCAACCACATTCATTTCAAAAGGTTTGGTTAAGTAATCGTAGGCTCCCAACCGAATCGCCTCGATGGTATTGGACAAAGAGGGATTTCCCGTCATTAGGATAACCGGAGTTAGAGGTAGTAGTTCTAGTGATTTGGCCAGAATATCCTGACCGGTTATTTTGGGCATATAAATATCGGTAAGAATGGCATCATATTCATTTTTGCCAATCCATTCCAAGGCCTCAAGCGGATCATTTGTACTATTAGTATGCATTCCCAGCTGTGTTAAATGATCGTCGATCAACCGGCAGATAATTTTGTCATCATCAACAACCAGTATCTGTTTATTCAGAAAAATATCCATTTCGGTGGTGTTTATCTGAACCGGTTTTAGTAAGGTGGGAATACTTTTCATAGTATAGATTTACTCTTTAAATCAAGAAAGACAAAATTACCATAAAACAAACTTTAGCTACTTTACTAAGTCTATTTAATTTTGTCCATGGTTGACAGAGATTAAGATGATTTCTACCATTATACATACTCCACGAGAGAAAGGTATTGACCATGTTTGAAGGTTCAGCAGTCGCACTCATTACACCTTTTAAAAACGACGCCGTTGATTTTCAGGCTCTGGAAAAGTTAATCGACTTTCATGGGCAGCACGAAACCGAATGCATACTTGTCTGTGGGACAACGGGAGAATCCGCCACCCTGAGCCATGACGAACATAAAGAAATAATTCGTCATGCCTCAGACTATATCCACTCCATCAGAGGGGATAAAAAGTATCCATTATTGATGGCCGGGACCGGCAGTAACAGCACCAAGGAAGCCCTTGACCTGACCCAAGCCGCGTATGAAGCCAAGGCCGATATCTCATTGCAGGTCACTCCGTACTACAACAAACCGACTCAAAGAGGTCTCCTGGAACA
>CAZXSQ010000197.1:1834-7392 GCA_964643335.1 uncultured bacterium | reverse complement strand
CTGCTCGCCAAAGAAGTGGACATCCCGCAAGTGCCGTACAATATTCAGGGACGGACAGGGGTCAACATCGCGGTTGAAACCATGGTGGAACTTTCCCAGGAAAAAAACATTATCGGCGTCAAGGAAGCCAGTGGAAACATTACCCAGATTTCAGAAGTAGCCCGCCTTACCGATGATGATTTTTACGTGTGGTCTGGTGACGACGGATTGACCCTGCCTGTTTTAGCGGTCGGGGGAAAAGGAACAATTTCAGTCACCGCGAACATTGTCCCTCAAGGTGTGCGCGCATTGGTGCATGCTTATTTAAAAGGCGAGTCACAAAAGGCGCTGCAATGGCATCGAAAGCTTACGCCACTTAATAAAGCGTTCTTTTTTGAGACCAACCCGATTCCAGTTAAAACTGCCGCCAACCTTCTCAGCAAAGACCCGAATTACGGATTGCCCTATTGCGGTGAGCTGCGTCTTCCCATGTTTTCCATGTCGGATGCGAACCAGGAAAAGATGGTGGCTGTTATGAAGGATTACGGTCTTCCGGTTTAGCTTCAAATAGAAACAACACAATTTATTTAGTTATCCCAAGTATGGAAATCAATAAGTATGCTCTATCATTCCAATTAATTAATGTCCATAATAAAATGTAACTTTTCAATGTAATTTTGTGGTTCTTTCCAGGAAGCCGAAGTTACAATTTACAGAACGAGCTCGTTCCAAATTTGAATATAAAAAATGGTTGGTGTAATGTTGTACAAAGAAAAAATAATATTAAAAAAATTACGATCCTTTTTCATCAATTTCAGGAGATTGAATTGGTTATTGGTGTCAATTCTATCATTGGTTCTATTGCCGATAGAATGCAAATCCAGGGAGGAAGCAAGTCAACCTCATTTAACTCCTGAAACCTTGAATGAGGCCCGAAAACTGATTCTCAATGATTCTCTTAGCTTCAAAAAACGGGTCGAACTCGCCGTTTCAATGACCGGAACTTTGGAAAATAACAATCTATCCCAACAAGCCCGGCATCTTTGTCTGGACTTTTTCGCTTCTGTGGTGCTGCATACTGAAGATTCTCAACTGGATAAATCTTCAGTGTTCACAGAATTTGCGCGGGAGATCGAACGCGGGAAACGCAAATCCGCCATGCAGAAAATTCACCAATATCTTGATAAGAACAAATCTGATAATCCTCCCTCCCTACTTTCTCTTCTCGCCTTAAAAGCAGACGATATGTTCATGGCTTACTATGTGCTTTATAAAGATATTTACGATAAAAAAATCAGCCCGTATTCCACTTATGTTTTGGGAATATTGTCCGCTCGGGAAAAGCGATTTGTTGAAGCGGTACGTTACCTGGAGCAAGTTCAAGGTAAGCTGAAACTGCAATTACTTGAAAGATGGCTGGCCATTGATTTGACGAAATTGGCCATTCTCAATGGTGAAGCGGAAAAAGCGGATTCAATTTTAGCGAATCTATTGGAACAAAATCCCAACGATATTCGTGCACTCAATTTAAAGATTAAGTTCGACCTGGCCCGAAATAAAAAGGACCAGGCCCGGCAGCAACTGGCGAGAATTGTGCCTCTGTTGTATGAAGACCCCTATTTGATTGCCGAAACGGCTTCTTACGCCATGCAATTGAATGAGTTGAACACGGCCGTCAATATTTTGGAGAAATTCGAAAACAAGGTTGAACCCAATCGGGATTTTTATGAAGCCCTTGCCTTAGTCCGTTTAGCTCAAGAAAAATATGATGAAGCGGAAAAATACCAGCAAAAAGCCCAGTCAGTTCAAGATTCACGGGTCGTGGTGGGTGGAATGCTGCCCCAAAACGACGAATTAAACAAATTGATTGAAACCGCCCGAGCTAAACAACGCGACCAAATAAACCAATTTAAAGGTCTTGATCAACTCGCTAAAGTGTACTTATTCCTTTTATCCCGCGATATTAAGAGCGCTGTGGAAGAATTAGAGAACATAACGGAACAACCAGGGCAGCATCCGCAAGAATTGTTTCTTTTGGCTTCTCTTTATCGCCGGCTGGGAGAAAATTCAAATACGATCAAGAACCTTGAGTCTCTAAAACAAAAATATCCCAATTTCAGACCCTATGAAATCTTGGCCAACCTGGCGGATGAATATGTTTCCACCGGTCAATTGGACAAGGCGGCTGAAAGTTACCGTGAACTGCAAAACCATTTTCCGGAATCCTATCAAGCCAAAGTAGCCCAGCGTTTTCTGGCAAATCAGGAAGAAAAAATTAAACCCGCTCCCAAGCAATCGTTTAATGTATCTCCTTTTTACTCCAGATACTCTCAATATTTCGCCCCGTTCATCATTTCCGAAATTATGAATTTCTGGGGAGATCGAATCTCTTTCACCAAATTGAACAGCCGTTTGGGAACATCACCGCGAAGAGGTCTCCGTTTCGATGAATTTTTCTCCATTTTGATGTCAGGAACACGCTATGAAGTCCTTCCTTTTATTGGCACACCTGAGGTAATCGAAGAATTTTTAAAAAACAATATCCCTGTCATTTTTTGCCAGGGAGAAATGTTCTCCAGTCAGCAGTTGGTAAATGCTTCACTTCTTGCCGGAAGCGACCCGACGCGTGGGCTGTTTTATGCCGAGAGTGTTACCCCCTCCGCTCCTCATCTGTTAACTGAACCGGAACTATTGGAGGGAGTTTGTATCGCCGTGTACCCCGGTTCTCTGAATCCTTCCCTGAGTGAAGCAGCAGAAAAATCATCGGAATCTGGCAAAGAATACATGCTGCTAAACGCCGGTGCAATTATGACAAAAAGCAGGCAAAAAGATTATGATCCCAAAGAATTTAAAAACAGGATGGAAACCATCAAAAAAGAAAAAGCCCGTGGGTTTATTCCCCATCAACTCGCTTTTGCGCGATGGACTATCCAAGAAGAGTCATTTTCCAAAGGAAGAGCCTATCTGGATGCTATAAAAAAACTCTGTACCATCACTTCCCAATTCTGGTACTTAACTGCCGACCTGGAATTCGGAAACAAAAATATCGATAACGCCTTGGTTGCATTGGATCGCAGTTTAAAAATGAAGCCCAATACACCCCGTTATGAACTCTCTTTGATTCGAGTGCTTTATATGCAGGGGAAAATTGATGAAGCGATAAAAAAGGCAGAAGATTTAAGATACCAATTTCCCGATAATTCATCCGTCTCCGCTCATTTAATCGCACTTTACAAGAAAGCGGGAGAAACCGCCAAGCATCAGGCAGAAAAAGCCCGTCTGAGAGATTTCCTGCATCTGGACATCGAGGTGGATTTAGACGCGCAATAATTCATCATCGTAAGAAACAAACTGAAAACAGTTCAAAATAATGCTCAATTACCGATGAACGCATCTTTTGCGATGGAAGCCTGCTCGCCACGAGGCCAGACGGCATATCCCACCCCAATGACGATGATCACCGCTCCCGCCGCCTGAACGATGGACAAGCTTTCTTTTAAAAGAATCAAGGAAAAAGCAACCCCAAAAACAGGCAGCAGTGTTAAAGTCAAAGAGACAATCGAGGCGGGAAGCCGCTTCAAAGCCTGGTAATACATCACATGCCCCAGACAGGAGCAAAATACCCCCAAGTACACAACCGCGATGATGGCGATGAGCGGCATATCCTGGATTTGACTCAGGGTTCCACGAAAAAGATTGATGACGCCAAGAGAAGTTGCCGTAAACACAGAAACAAAAAAGAGGCTGTAAATAGGTTCGGAGTGATCCAAGATTCTTTTACTCCCCAATGTATACATACTCCAACAAAAGATCGACAAAAGCACCAATAAGTCACCGTATAAAGCTGTCCCCGAATGAATTTCCACTTTTCTAATATCATCCAGCAGCACAAATGCCATTCCACTCATGGCGATGATTCCACCCAAAACGGTGGGGAATTTTAAACGTTCTTTTAAGATCAAGACGCTCAAGAATAACGCCAATATTGCTTCATTGGATATAATTAACGAGGCATTGGAAGCAGTCGTATATTTCGTGCCCACATACTCCAGCATAATAGCCAAAGCCTGGGCTATGCCACCGATGAGGAAAACGTGCCCCCAATCCTTTCGTGTCCACCGGGTCTTCCCTTTGCAATATCGAAAAAAAGGTAAAAGACAAAAGGAGCAAATAGTCATGCGGCAGAATCCCAGGAGAACAGGATCGACACCTTGATTGATTACAAATTTATTGAAAGCGAAAGTCGTTCCGAACAACAACTGCGCAATAAGAACGCAGATTATACCGATAATTTCGGGTCTCAATTTCAGCTTGATTTTTGGGGGATGAGATGCGGAATTTTCTGCTAGTGATTTATTCAATAATCTGTTTCACCTCTTCCATGTTATGGACAAGAAAATCCGGTTCCGGATTTTGTGAATAGGTTGGTGCACCGTCGCGCAGCATCCACGCGGTCAAACATCCCATATGTTTTGCGCCGGTGATGTCTTTCTCAGGATGGTCACCGACCATCAGAACGTGTGATGGGCTAACTTTGACCACATCCAAGGCCAACTCAAACATTCGAGGCTCCGGCTTGGAGACTCCAACTTCTTGTCCGATAAAAATAGCGTCCATGTACGGCTCCAAGCCGCAATGCTTAATCTTCCAGCGTTGCATAAGGGTGTTGCCGTTTGTGACAAGAATAATAGGAATACGGCCTTGAAGCGATTGAAGCACTGGAACAGAATCGGGATAGCAACGATAAGTCTGCGATCTGGCTTTTTCAAATTCTTTGGCAATGAAAACAGCAAAATCCGATTCTGAGACGTTCAGTTCATGCAGCACTTCGTTCCAAATCAATGCACGTGTTTCTACTGTATCTTGTACATGGCGTATAGGGGAAAGATCAAAATTCTCCCAATGCCAGGTATTGATGCGCAGATATGTATCTAAAATTAAATCTTTCTCTAAAAAAGGAAATCTTTCTTGAATGAGATGAATCACATGCTGAACCGAAAAAGTGATACTTTCACGGTCAGAGGTTAACGTTTCATCCAGGTCGCAAAATAAGGCTTGTATTTTCTTCATAGACCGTTCAATCCACAAAATTGATATTAATCAGAACTATTTGGATAGAGAAATAGAATAGATGTCCCATCATAAGAAAATTTATTATACTCGCTTGCATTAAATTCAAAAGCGGGGGTGATGGTAGGCCAGGCGTCCCTCCTGATCTGCTTCTGAAAATCCGCAAGCAAACATAAAAAACTATGCCCGGCGTGAACCGGGCATAATAGAAAGTTCCATCTGATACGATGAATGTTTAGTTAATCAATAAAGTCCCCATGGCCTAACCATGACACCGTTGAACGGACCTGTAATATAATACAGCTGGTATTCGGGAGAAACGCCGGGATTGTCCAACGGTGGGCCAACCACCATTCCCATGGTGTTATTGGCAACCCAGAATAGATTCACGATTTGATTGAATTCTGAAGCATCATTCAGTCTCAAGAAGTTTTCAGGCTGCACATCTGGGCTTAATTTCACGATACGAATTTTCGGAGAATTTGCACCGGATAGATCCGCTCCCGCTC
>CAZXSQ010000197.1:0-1824 GCA_964643335.1 uncultured bacterium | reverse complement strand
GCTCCAATATAGGTATCCAAGCCACTCGTCACTAAAGGTCCTTGCCCCACTTCGAGCAACAATGCGCTGCGAATTAATCCGACAGGTTTAATTTCATACCCCGGTATAACATCAATCGGGAGTTGATCCTCTATCTTGGGTACATTGATTGTGCGCTCTATTGTGATTGGATCCAAACCGTCAGCATTCACTGTGAGCGTATAAGTCAGCTCTCCAGTGGGGTCTCCCGTTGCCAGGACCTTCCAAGTTGGTGTTATAACTTGATTTGGAGTCAGTGTACCAAGACTTCTCACCGCTTCAGAGTCGGATGTCAACTGCAATCCGTTTCCTAATGTCAGCTCTGCCACCACGTTTTGAGCTTCGGCGGTTCCAACATTTTCTACATTAGCCTGAATATTAAACGGATTGGGTAAATATTGTTGACCTTCAACAGACAATTCACTGGGGCCGGTCAAGGTTACAGTCAATTCTTCTGTTCCAACCACTTCTGCTTCACCCAAGCCGTAATAAGTTGTATAAGTGACTGATTCTCCCGGAGGCAGTGATTGAGGCTGCCATTTTAAATGAACAGCGGAATCGTCGGTAAAGCTTTGACTGGTATCCACTTCATAAGCAAGCGACTCCGGTGTTTCATTGATATCCGGCCAATAGGCTAGTTGGAATAAATTCGGTTTATGCCTTCCGCCAAAACTGATTTCTCCACGGAGTTCAGGTTCGGCCAAATTGTCCATCACTTGTATAAAGTCTGGAACCTGCTCACCTGTAAGTTCCAACTCGCTAGTCTGTCCACCCATGTCAGGAATGAAAAACAGAGCGCCGTCATTTCCGGCCACCATCGTGTCCAGCATAACCCGGATTCCAACCTGATGACTGGTCGAGCCTCTATTGGCGGCGGTCCATTCTATAGCCACATTGTCCAATTCACCCGAAGTCAATCCACGAACAAAACGAAGAACCAATTGAACAACGATATCACCTTGTCTCCACTCACCCATAATCTGCTCGGAACTCACAGCCACAACAGGATCAGTGATTTCACCGATATAGGAATCTTCCGCATTGGTATAGGTTTCACCATCGATAATCAATGTCGTCCAACTCGACCAGGGTCTAAAGTCGGAATAATAAAGGAGGTGTTGGTCGTCTGTGGTTTTTAAGGTAAACCGGCCTTGTTCATCCGCAATCAAAACCAGTCGTTCAGAAGAAATAAAAGGTGGGCGGCTAATTTCTAGCGCATAGTCTCCTCCATCAGAATCTCCATAACTCGCCACTTCGATTCTTAAAGTTTCGGAGGTATCCGAATTGAACAACAAATACGAATTTCTTCCAGCCCCTCCATCATCGTCTTCAGCAATCAACTCACTTCCTCTATATACTCTTAGATATGTATCAAAGTCTGTTGAGTTGAGCCGAATCACATAATCACCCTCGCCTATGTTAAAAGTATAGGAGTCTCTTAAACCACTCGCCAAAGTATTGACGGTGACACCTAAGGAAATTTCACCTCGATCTGCAGCGGGAGAGAAAGCAGATTGAGCCGGAGATTGTGATTTGGATTTTTCAATGGACTTATCCAATGACTCATTTTTTTGATACAGTCCATAAGGGTCATCCGCATAAGCTACACAACTCAACCCAATCAGCCCAAAAAACAACCACAAAGAAACAAATCTTCTCACATAGTTCATAACCGAATTTGACATAAAACCTCCTTTTTGAAAAAATCTGAGTAAGAAAACGTAGAGAAATTATATCCACATGTTGAGAGAGGGACAAGGAATGAAACGGCATTTAGAAAGTGTGGAAAAATAACTTAAACAAGTT
>CAZXSQ010000196.1:6018-11703 GCA_964643335.1 uncultured bacterium | reverse complement strand
GGTACTCCATTTGACTTCCTTAAAAAAGTTGATCCGAACCACCTGCTGAACTTCATTCAGAGCGAACACCCGCAAACCGTCGCGCTGATCCTCGCTCATTTGGAATACGATCAATCTGCCGTGATTATGTCCGCTCTGTCTCCTGAGATGCAGACAGAAGTGGCTTTACGTATTGCGTTGATGGAACAAACTACGCCTGAAATCATATCGGAAGTGGAACGCGTGTTGGAGCGCAAGATTGCGACCGTGCTTTCTCAGGAATTCTCGGCCGCCGGTGGTATCGAGGCCTTGGCAGAGCTGCTGAATCGGGTGGATCGCGCTACGGAAAAGTCAATTCTGGAAACGCTGGAAGAAGAGAATCAGGAACTTGCAGTAGAAATCAAGAAATTGATGTTTACCTTCGATGACATCATTCTGCTGGATGACCGTGCGATTCAGCAGGTGTTGAAACAGGTGGATATGAAAGAACTGGCGGTAGCATTGAAAGGCGCCAATGAAGAAGTAAAAACGAAGATATTCAACAATGTCTCTTCGCGTGCGGCAGATAACATCCGGGAGGATATGGAATTTATGGGGCCGGTGCGGGTAAAGCAAGTGGAAGAGGCCCAACAGAAAATCGTGGCGATTATCCGCAAACTGGAAGAAGACGGCGAGATCATTATCAATCGCGGCGGCGAAGACCAGATGTTAAGCTGATAGCTAACGCCATCCGCCGTAATGGCTTAGCGGTTGTTTCGAGTTTGACAAAACCACCAAAACAACCCGACTTAAAAAATTGTTGGATACAAAAGGGCACGAAAACATCGTGCCCTTTGTGTTGGGTTTGATTGTTATTGTGGCTTATCCATGCTGTTTTTGGAAATCTAACATGAAATCCCGTAAGGTTTCTACTCCTTCAACCGGCATGGCGTTGTAGATCGAGGCCCGGAAGCCTCCGACCGATCGATGGCCTTTTAATTCATAAAGATTGCGTTCCTGCGCTTTGGAAATGAATTCCTGCTCAGTATCGCTGTTCGGCAGAGTCCAAGTAACGTTCATCAAGGAACGGTCTTCTTTGGCTGCATGGCCGTTATAAAATCCATTGCTTTGATCGATGGCATCGTAAAGCATCTGGGCTTTCTTACGATTGATTTCTTCCATTTTTTCCAGTCCACCGATTTGTTCCAACAACCAGCGTGTAACCAGCATCACCATATACACGGCAAAAACTGGCGGCGTATTCAATGCGGAATCCCCTTTGGCCAGCTGCTTGTAATCAAAAAGTGTATGCAGGCCTTCCGGAACACGTTCCAAAAGGTCATCACGAATAATGACGATGGTCACTCCTGCCGGACCGGCATTTTTTTGCGCTCCGGCGTACAGAATTCCATACTTCTCAATAGAAATTGGGCGGCAGAGAAAATCGGAGGAGGCGTCGCAAACGAGCGGAACATCACCTGCTTCAGGTTCGTTGTGAAATTGAACTCCCTGAATTGTTTCATTGGAGGTGAAATGCAGATAAGCGGCATTTGAATCGAGCTGCAGTTCCGGCTGCTTGGGAATGCGTTTGAAATTTTCTTCGCTGCCATCCCATACTTTGTTGACGTTGCCTTCCAGATAGGCTTCTTTTATCGCTTTTTTACCCCATGAACCCGTCACGATGTAATCGGCGGATTTACCCGTACCGCGCAGCAGGTTCATTGGAATAAGAGAAAATTGTTGTGTTGCTCCTCCCTGAAGAAACAGGATCTGATAATTGTCCGGTATGTTGAACAGCTTCTTGATATTTTCTTTTACCGATTCGTGAATCTCTTTAAAGTATTTCGACCGGTGGCTGATTTCTAAGACCGACATTCCCACACCCGGTAATGTTGTGAGATGCTCCTGCGCTTCCTTAAGTACTGGTAAAGGCAAAATCGCTGGTCCCGGTGAAAAATTGTAAACTCGTTTCTCCATAACGTTATCATCCTTTATATTGGTTTTTATATTACTGCAAACACTTTAAAGTGTCACACACACGTTAAGTACAGTTTGTACCATCGTATTGAATTTCACAAAACTGCATCCATTTCTGGATAGGTAAGGTACTTAAAATATCAATTGAACCGGCTAACACATGCGTAAATGAAGGCTGTCATAAAGTATCCGGCTTGATTGAAAACAACCACACAACAGAAACAATATATGAATAAGGGGAAACACAGTGTTATATAATATTCTAAGGAAAAGTTCCTAAAATGGAAGAGAAGGCCTATTTCTGTTATCTCCTCATCTTTCTATTCGGGCTTTTACAATTTGATTTTCAATCCCATAATGAGAATGAATCTAATCATTATAGACTCGAGGATATCTATGAACATAATCAAAAAATATTTAGTGTTTGTTGTCTGTATATGTATGACCGGTTTCATTCTTGGGGCTGTGCAAACATCATATTCTGAGATAAAACCTGTTTATCCTGTGCCAACTTCGCAGCAACTGGCCTGGCAAAAAATGGAGTACATTGCTTTTGTTCATTTCGGGATGAATACGTTTACCGGCAAGGAATGGGGGGATGGAACTGAGGATCCAAGCCTATTTAATCCAACCGAATTTAATGCCAAACAATGGGTGAAGGCCGTAAAGGATGCAGGGATGAAAATGATTATCCTGACGGCAAAACATCATGACGGATTTTGTCTGTGGCCTAGTAAATATACCGAACACTCGGTCAAAAACAGTCCCTGGCGAAACGGTAAAGGCGATATCGTTAAAGAAGTGGCGGATGCCTGTCGAGAAGGCGGTATTCAATTCGGATTTTATTTATCACCTTGGGACCGGCACGAATCCAGTTACGGTAACTCACCGGTATACAATGAATATTTTAAAAACCAACTTCGTGAGTTGTTGACCAATTACGGTGAAATATGCGAAGTCTGGTTTGACGGCGCCTGCGGAGAAGGGCCGAACGGTAAACGGCAGGAATACGATTTTGCCGGATATTACTCAGTTATACGCGAACTTCAACCGAATGCCGTCATCGCTATTATGGGACCTGATGTGCGTTGGGTCGGCAATGAATCCGGTGTTGCCCGGGAAACAGAATGGAGTGTTCAGGCGGTTCCTTCAGAGAACCTGTCCGAACCTCGATTTAAATTCAATCCGACATTGGTTCAAGGGAGTTTGAATTATCTTACAGACCAAACTGAAATCGAGCGTCAAACGGGAAGTTTGGTTTGGTATCCGGCAGAATGCGATGTTTCAATCCGCCCAGGATGGTTTTACCATGCCAGCCAGGATGATAAAGTGAAATCGTTGGTTCATCTACTTGATATCTATTTCAAATCCATAGGCAGAAACAGTGTGCTGTTGTTGAATCTCCCTCCCGATCAGCGTGGATTGATTCACGAAAACGATGTACAACGGCTGCGTGAATTACGTCAAGCGGTTGATAAAATGTTCGAACATGATTACACCGAAGGCGCTTCCGCTTCGGCAAGCAACGTTTGTGACAACGATGCCCGATACGCCGCCAATAACGTTCTGGATCACGATCCTTCCACCTTTTGGACGACGGATGAGGATATTACTGAAGCTTCTTTTAATATTGATCTTGATTCGATACAAACATTTAATGTTGCCATGCTCCAGGAAAATATCTCCCTTGGTCAGCGCGTTGCCGAATTTAAACTTGAGATTCAACAAGAGGATGAATGGAAGGAAATCGCGAAAGGAACGACTATTGGTTATAAACGTCTTCTTCGTTTGCCAACAGTCTCAACCGATACCATAAGATTAACTATAACCAAATCACGGGGATGCCCCATAATCCATACCTTCAGCCTCTATAAAAAGTAATTGGGGATGTATCCGCGTGGGGATTGTCTCAGATTGAGTGAACAAGTGAACTTTATGGAACAAAGATGCGGACAAGATGTCCGCACTCCTTTTACTTACACGCCAAAAACCGCACTGTTGTCTCCATCTCATCTAAGACATGCTTTAAGGCTGAAATTGTTTCATCGATGTCCTCATCGGTTGTTTCGTGGGAAAGGGAAAAACGCACGGAACAATGCGCCTCCTCTTCCGTCTTCCCCATCGCGATAAGCACATGCGTCGGCTCCGGTGAACCGGATTTGCACGCCGATCCCGAAGAAAGTGCAATTCCATGTTGATCCAGGGCTACAACAATCGACTCGCCTCTTAAATTAAGTAAGGTTAAATTCAGCGTATTGGGAAGCCGTTTTTCTATATGACCATTAAATTTCACTTCAGGAATCAATCTGCGTATACCCGCTTCAAGATTATCCCGCCGCTGTTTCATTGCTGGGGTATTGGTTAACGATAGCTTTGCCAATTCAGCAGCCTTGCCCAAACCTACAGCCGCTGGTACGTTTTCTGTCCCGGCGCGTAGCCCGCTTTCCTGCTTACCACCATGAATAAGCGGCTCCAATTCGATGCCTTTTTTAATATAAAGCGCTCCCACTCCCTTTGGACCATGGAACTTATGTCCTGAAATGTTCAGCAGATCAACATCGAGCTCTTCAACATCCACGTTGATTTTACCCACCGCTTGGACCGCATCCGTGTGGAAAACAATGTTATTCTCGTGAGCAACCTCACATAGTTCCTTGATGGGTTGAACCGTTCCCACTTCATTGTTGGCCATCATGATAGAGATGAGTATCGTTTCATCCGTGATCGCTTCTCTGAGCCTATCGGGATGAATTAAACCGTATTCGTCAGGAGGCAAATAGGTAACATTGAAACCAATTTTTCCCAAAAACTGGCATGTTTTAAGAACCGCCGGATGTTCAATTCGGCTGGTTATTATATGATTCCCCTTATCTTGCCTTGAAAATGCAATGCCTTTAATTGCCAGGTTATCGGCTTCAGAGCCGCCGCCGGTGAAAATAATCCGCCGTGGACGAGTATTGATCAATTTGGCCACCTGCCGGCGGGCGGTTTCAATTCCCTCGTGTGCTTTTTTTCCCGCACCGTGTATTGAAGATGGGTTGCCGTATGTTTCCTCAAGATAGGGCAGCATTGCCTGCCGAACCGCCTCGGCCACTTTGGTGGTTGCGTTGTTGTCCAGATATATTCTGCGTTTGGCTTTTTCCATTAATTCCGGCTGGATAGGTGCTGGTTCGCACATTTGAACTACCTTGCCGGCTGTTTTTCGAGTGTCTTCGCTACCCGATTCGGTTTTCACCACATCACACAGCAAGGCTTTATAAACAGGGAAACCGGAAATTTCATCGTAATTGTTCAGGTCGGTCAATTCGTTTACATTCCATTCCTGCCATGCTTTGGGTCCGATTGGCGTTCCACCGCCCATATTGCATTCAATCGCCCCTTGTACGATGTTATTAGTTACCCTTGCTCTGAAATTGACGCTTCCTCTTCTGGTTTTGACTTGAACCAGATCGCCTGTTAGAATATCTCTTTCCTCAGCATCTTTTGGATTGATCTCCACTGTAGGTTCGGGATTGTCTTTTACTAAACCTTTGATTCCATGATGCTGTGAGCGGAAATCTGTGTGAGGACGTGCACCGGAATTGAAAACGAGCGGAAATTGTTTCGCAGACTCCGGACTGCCTAAAGGGCCTTCTTTTGGCTCTGTGTATTTGGGCAGTGGTTCATATCCGTAATCCTCAAGAATGGTCGACCATATCTCAAATTTTCCGGTTGGTGTTTCGAAGCCGGGCTGCCCATCTTCTCTCAGCT
>CAZXSQ010000196.1:0-6008 GCA_964643335.1 uncultured bacterium | reverse complement strand
CATTTTTTATATTCCATTATTGCTGGAGAAAGTTTAATCCAGCCTCCGGCCTGTTTCACATCTTCCAGAGTGTAGCCTGATCCTTCCAAAGCAGAACGAATCATTTCTTCTTCTGTTTGAGGATAAAGATGGCCATACCCCAATCTCTCAGCCAGTTCCGCCATGATCAGGTAATCGTTTCGAGCTTCTCCGACGGGTTCGATAACTTTTTCACGCAAACGGAAAATCGGGCCATACGTCATATACGAATCGGTTTCAAACATCGTTGTGGCCGGTAACACGATATCGGCATATGCGGCATCCGCCGTCATTTGGCGGTCGATACAAACAGTAAAATCCAGCTCAGACAACGTTTTGCGCCACACTGAACTTTGTGGCCAGGAGGTTAGTAAAGATGCACCATGAATGATCAATCCGCGAATTTGATATGGATCGTTTTCCAGAACCGATTTTACCAAACCGGTGGCATGAGACTCTCCGCGGTAATTGCTGTAAATTGGGAATTTCTCTCTCGCTACTGCACGATCTAAGTCCGGATTTGATTGATTGCAGCGGCGGTTGATAGGAAAGTGTGAATTCAACATCCCCAAACCTATGCCGCCGGGGACATCCAAATGGCCTGCCAGAGCAAATAAAGTCTGGGCGGCGCGGATGGCCTGAATGCCGCTGTCGGAATATTCCAAGCCTGTATACATGACCGGACAGGCTCCGGTTGAATTGCATAGGCGATGGGCGAGATCCCTTATGGTTTCCGCAGGCACACCGGTGATTGGTTCAACTGTTTCTGGGCGGAAATGTTGAATATATGTTTTGAGCTCATCAAAACCATGACACCAGTTCTCTGCAAAATCTTCATCGTAGAGTTCTTCCTCGATCATGACCTCGATCATGCTCAAAGCCAAAGCGCCGTCCGTGCCGGGACGAATAGGAACCCATTGAGCGTTGGTTCGGGTTGCTGTCTCTGTACTGCGCGGATCAATGACAACAATGTCGGCTCCTCTTTTGGCTGCCGCTTCCAACCGGTACATATCCAATGGAGGAGAATCGGTCGCTGGATTGGTCCCCCATACCACCAGCATCCCGGCATTCTCCATATCGGTGAACATGTTGATCAACATGCGCCCCATGGTGACATGGGGAGCGATCATGGCAAACGAGACATAGCACAATGCACCCACTCCCATTGTGTTAGGGGAACCAAAGGGGAAAAGAATGTTGGATGCTGAAGATACCGCCACTCCTTTGGGTTGATACATGTCACATAAAGAGAGTTCAAAAGCCCCGCGGCCGGTATAGATCGCCACTGCTTCCGGCCCGGATTCACGCTTGATACGCTGCAAATTGTCAACAATGTTGTCATAGGCTTCATCCCAGGTTATCCGCTCAAAATTGTGCGTTCCTTTAGGTCCGATGCGTTTCATTGGATATTGAAGCCGATGCTCTGAATAAACGATTTCTGGAGCGTGTTCTCCTCGGCGGCAAATCATACCAAGTGGATGGCCAGTCTCCTGCTTGATGTCTACCAGTTTTCCATCTTTCAACCCTACTTCAACCCAGCATCCCGCTGGACAGATACCGCAAATCGCCTTTTTCCAGTTCACGTTTTCATTCATTATTCATTTGAGGGGAAAAGTTGTATTTACATTTAAGTCAATTCATTTTAATGTACACAGTTAGAATTGAGAACTCTGTGTGGGCAGGTAAAACAGAATCGCAAGTTCAATCAAGCTCAAAATCAATATTCCAGCCGATCGTCCCATTGCGCCTCCCTGAAGCAGAGCGTTCACAAGTTGATAGGCAAAAAAGAGCGCGACCAAAATAGTTGCAAAGGCGGCCAGTTTTACTCCCAACGATTGACCCATAAACATCATGATGGAACCAGCGATAGCCAACAAACCGAGGATTCCCCCGGACACCAGCGACGGCATACTACCCGCCAGTACATATCCCGTAATCCCCCCGCCTGCGATAAGAATACCATACACAAGAGTAACAACAGCTTTTGTCGTCATGATTCCTCCAGTCATTTATGTTCAATACATTATAACGGAAAATTGTTCTCGAAGGTTATTTTTTAATCGTTATGGTCGTCAGGGCGAATCCGAAATTCGCTTTGGCGGGATCAGAGGCAACGATGTGTATCTCCGCGCTTCCTTTTTCACTCTCTCCCAGCATGGGGGCTTGTAAAGTGCCCTCATAAACACTGCTCCTGCCTGAATATTCAAGTGATGCAGTTTGGGTAATCATATTATTTTCAATCAGTTGGGCTTTTATTTCGTATTGACTGCTGTCCCATAATCCGCCTGGTTCTGTAGGGCAACCGCACATCATTCGAACGGATGCTTTGACAGGAATCTCTTCACCCGCTGTAAATGAATCCACTGATTCTGGTGACATAATGTCTACAATAAATCCATGCAGGGTTAAAACAATTCCTTCACCTGTTAAATCTTTTCCGGGCACAAGCAATAGTGTTTTTGTACTTTTTTGCATCGCTTGAGGAAAACCGAGTGGACCTTCGGCTGCAACTTCGACGATGGTGGGATTTTCAAGCAGAACAGTCGCAACGAAGGCGGGTGAATCTTCACCGGCGAATCTGTTTTCTCCTCGCTGGTGAGGTTTTTTCATAATTATTTCGGTGCTTCCGGTTTCTCCTAATTGTTTCCCTTGGGCCAGTATCTTTCCGTTTAACCTGTCTCGAATCGTTACCAAAGCTCCTCCGACCGAGGTGCCGATCAGTTTGGCGTCATGAGCCAGGACATGAACAACGATAGTTGTAGGCTCAGGATCGGCGGCGGCAAATTGTGGCGAGGAAAGTGTGAGTAGGAATAGGGTGATGATTAGATATATCCGAAGTGACATTTTATTTCTCCCATTCAATTTTTTATTTAAAATCAGCAAATTAAAGGCCAACTTAAAGTGTTTTGACTGTAAAAATAACATCTTAGTTTAATATTCAATGGTATTCAAATAACTCAATTAAAAGATGTTAAGAGATGGCCGCCTGTACCCGTTTGAATTCCCAAAAGAAGCAAATTATATCTGTGTATATTGCATGTAGAGCGTTTAAACAATGCACTCATCAACTCGTTTATAACCTTTTGGTGAATATTAGTTTTCTACCCGTATGGATCCTTTTTTTTGAAGCCAATCGAATTTGGTACTTATGTTGCTAATATTTTAAATACTAAATGTTTTATTGTTAAAAAATGGTGAGTTTAATGACACAACAATACGATGTAATAACAATCGGTTCTGGTCCTGTCGGAAATACAATCGCTCCCAAATGCTCCTCTGCCGGACTTAATGTTGCCCTGATTGAGTCCCGTAAATTGGGCGGCACGTGCCCATTGCGTGGGTGTAATCCCAAAAAAATATTGGTCAATGCCGCCAAAGCGATTGCTGACTCGCAGAATCTGTTAGGAAAAGGTATCCGTTCGACAGGCGAGATCGATTGGCCTGAATTGATTCGTTTTAAGCGCACGTTTACTGAGCCCGCCCCGGAAAAAATGGCGGAAAAATTCAAAAGCCTGGGAGTAGATATTTACCACGGCCAAGCCAGTTTTAACGGATCAAATTCAATTTTGGTGGGAAATGAAAACTTGACCGCTAATTACATTGTCATAGGAACAGGGGCGAAACCACGTCCGTTGGACATAAAAGGCAATGAGCATGTGATTACCAGCGAGCAGTTTTTTGAATTGGAGTACCTTCCCGATTCTATCATTTTGATTGGGGGCGGTTATATCGCTTTTGAATTTGCACACATCGCTTCACGGGCGGGATCAAAAGTAACTATTTTGGAAATGACTGACAGCCCGTTGATGAATTTTGATCCGGATCTGGTAGAGATGCTTATCCAAAGTTCTGAAGAAACGGGTATAAACATCCATACTGAAACTCAAGTTCGTGCGGTAGAGAAAAACGGAAATGATTTTACTGTTCAGGCGGCAAAGCATAATTACGAAGAAACCTTCCACTCAAAATTGGTGGTTCATTGTGCTGGACGTGTTCCCAACATCGATGATTTATCGCTGGATTCGGCAAACATTCAAACGAGCAAAGGCATACAAGTGAATCAATACATGCAAAGTGTTACAAACGATCAGGTTTACGCTGCAGGTGATTGTGTGGATACGCCCTTTCAATTGACACCGGCCGCCAGTATGGAGGCATCCGTAGCTGCTCACAATATCATTCATGGCAATTTTCAAACTGTAAACCGGTTCGGTGTACCCAGCACAGTTTTTACTATCCCCTCTCTTGCATCAGTGGGGTACCTCGAAAAAGACCTTGCAGAACAGGGGATACAATACAAAAAAGAATTTGTAGATATGTCCACAAAATTTACATCCAAAAGCGTTGGCATCAAGCATGCCGGTATAAAAGTCCTGCTTGACAAGGATATGAATACAATTCTTGGCGCCCATTTGCTGGGGTATCATGCAGAGGAGGTTATCAATATTTATGCTGTGGCTATTCGCCACAATTTATCGCTTCAGGATCTTAAAATCGTTCCTTGGATTTATCCTTCCGCTTCTCATGATATAAATTATTTATGATCTTTGAACTATGTACATCTATTTATTGAACTTATCTTTCATCTTTTTTAAGAAACGCGCCATTCGTTTATTTATCTGTTGGTCATCCGCGTCCCCATCTTCCGGCGCAAGTTTTCCCGCTTGATCCAATTTATTTAACTCTTTCATCTTCTTTAATGTATGTTGCATGGTGGTTATGGTTGACCAGATTTCCTGAAATTGTTCACGCCGTTTATGTAAATGACTTTTTAAATCATCAATAGATTGCTCCATTGTTTTTTTGGATTCCAACAACATTTTTTTATTCAATTCGGTAATGTCATCAGAAATAAGTTTGGATTTTCGGTCGCCTTTCAAAGATTTGAAAATTTGATTGATATTATCTATGTTGATCTGAAAAGGTATTTTTTTTGTTTCAACTTTGTCAAGAACTACATTGATATATTGGGTGGAACATTGTTCAAATATATCTCCTATTTCCACTTCTTTGTTGTAAACCTTATGCAATACTTTGAGCTGATCGATTACCCAACTTAAGTAATCAATAACAATCATTCTGTAAGAAGGCTTTTGTGGAGAAGTCCCTTTCTTTTTCAAATGCAATAATTTTTCTTTGCACTCTTCTAATTTAACCGTGGCCCTTGCACAAATATTTTCCTGACGTTTAAGAAAACTTTGTTCCTTGGTCCATGTAGATTTATCAAGATATTGAAAAGGGGAAGAATGTAAACAATCGAGCATCAGCCGGGTATGGTCGGTGGATTCATAACATTCCAGCCATCTTTGATTTTCCGAGACTGTTAAATTGGAATACATTTTGGCGGAGTTTTCCAGAGCGTCGCTGAAATCTTTCCGAACTTTCATTTCAGCCAAAACAGATGCCATATCCGAGAAAATAAGTTTACCTTCTTTACAGGCCATGACGACATCTTTTTCATTCACCCCGGGATTTTGCCTTACATACTCCTGCACAAGTGCTTGGGTGATTTCTTCTTTGGCCCGCTCATGGATATCGCTCATAATTTACCATCGCACATGCTTTGTAATATTGAGAAAAATAGTATAGTCCTTATACCATAAGTAGTATATCCCTTTAATTCGTAAATAGGATACATTTAGTATTAAAGCATGATGAATAAAGCAAAATCACTTTCGAGTATAGTCACTTTGGGTCGCGGACATTCTGACCGCAAACCGGGTAGCCAGGCGTACCGCCTGAAAAAAAGCAAGGCAGGTTCCTCTCGCCAACGGGTAGAGTAAGCGTTCTCGCCTGCGTTTTTCCTGGGGATCGCCGAACGACGCAAGCGGGGACGCTTGCTCTAATCCTTTATAACCCAATACCTAAACACCTCTCGTAAGGATTAAAATTTCTCCCTCACCATTCTAAAATAACCATATGTCTGATATTGATTTCTTAACATGATCGCACCTTTAAATGGAGGCTGCAATGGAAAAAGTTGTAATTCT
>CAZXSQ010000195.1:0-11802 GCA_964643335.1 uncultured bacterium | reverse complement strand
CAGACTCATCTTTCTTAACAAATCTTTCCGATTAGGCATATAGAAAAAAATACCCAGGTTGACATGCGCCAGTCCCATTGCCAATGCGAACGCGCTGTAACTTAGGGTAATTGTCAGAACATGAACGATCAGCCAGTAATTACTGCGGAGAACGGGAACCAGTGGTTCAATATTCGGATCGAATGGCAAGAGGTCGGCCAGTATCAACATACCAACGCCCAATCCCGATGAGATGGTGGCAAACCAGCGTTCGCGGTATACCAACTCGAAAATCAATGCAAATAAGATAATACCCCATCCGACGAAAACGACCGATTCGTACATGTTGGAAACGGGAGGCCGGCCTGAAACCAAACTGCGTAATAACAAACCATATGTATTTAAACCAAATCCCACTAATACAACAGCATACGACACCCAATACAAGATTTTGTTTGGGAAAGAGAAAGACAAAAGACACAGGATAAAAGCGATCAGATATACGATCCACGATAACAAAAACGGCCGGAAATGGTTATAATGAATCTCCCGCTTCATCATTTCGAGAGAAGGATATGCTTCCGGATTCAATTGTCCCAATTGATTTAGCAGCGCCAGGCTGGCCTGCTCAAATGAGGCGGCATTGCCTTGCTGAACAGCGGAAGTCAGTTGTGTAAACGTATTCTGCAGAGCAGTTTTAGTTTCCTTTGAATACCCAGTTACTTCGGTTATGGAAGACCATTTCTCTTCTTCATCGCTTCCAGGCGGCGCCGGGACAATGGTCAGCGCGTCTCCATGCATTACCAATTGAAAGGTGGAAAGTTGATGAAAAACATTGCCTATCTCATTCTCCAAACGAGTCAGTTTAATGCGTCTGCTTTGCTTCTCTCCTATCCGGTCGAACCATTCCTGCAGCTGGGAATTCCCAGCCAGTTCGTTAAAAGTGAAATATTTTCGGGAGGGATCAAAATTTAATGCTTCTTTCAGCGGGAGATAGTCTATACGGAATAATTTTTCCTCAGTCCATTCATGAAACGCCATAATGGAAACCAGCATGGCCATGGGATCATTGCCTTCATAACGCCAACGGCCATAGATAGTTTTCATGGTTTCACCGGCGAATGTATCCAAAGGTTTATAACGTCCATTGTTCTGTATGGGAATCTGCCGCAACGTTTCAAAATTTAAGTCTGCAGGCGGTTGGATTGCATAAACCGTCAGCATACTGGAACAAAATAAAACCAAGCTTAATAACGAACGTTTCAATGTAATTCTCCTTCTGCGTACGAATCTTCATCAGGAGGTTGCTTGAATAAAGCGCTTTTCGAAACAAACATAATGATCATCCCACTGACCAATACAATAGAACCAACATATATAGTTGAGGTTCCCGGTGCACGGGCCACACTAAAAATTGAAACATCCGGCTGCCCGCCCCGTCCTTTTTCATAGCTGGACTGATAGACCAGAAAATTATTGTACCCCAATGGATTGTTCATAAAAATTTTCCGCTTCTCTTTAAGATTTTTTTCCGGATCGATCAAAAACACTTCGCTCTCGAATCGGGCGGGCCGGTTGGTGCCGGGATAGACCGGCGCATCAAAATCGATCAGTTCAATCTTGAAGCCAAGGGGAAATCGTTTATTGCCAAATTCCACAATGCATTCCTCACCACCTGCCTTCAGCCGTGAGGAAGAATTGAAACGCACATAACCTCTATCCGATTCACCGTTGTTTTCTAAGCGGACATGGACCATTGGATTGCTGTGACGTTGCATGCCGCTTCGGCCAGCATCCACTATTTCTTGTGTGGTATTCGCATGAGGATAATACTGCAGCACGCCTAAAAGAACATTCGGCCAAGTCGTTTCAAACGTTTCACCAACATTGACCTCCCCAGAAGAGAACTTTCCCGAAATGTTGGTTGCCCGATAATATAAGTTGTCTTCCGGTCCATCCAGTATCACCACTTCATTTGAAAAGTTACTTGACTCGTTCATCGGATAAACAAATTGTCCCTGCAGTCCACTCGCCGATTCACTCCCTCCGTGCATGGAACCAAGTTTCGGAAACAGAGAAAAAGCGAGATGCACTTCCGGGCCTTCCGGTCCATGTAACTCAAACCGGAGAGCCGGATTCATCTTACCGTTTTCTTTATTGACCAATTTCCCTTTTTGAATCACCGCACGGGAGAAAAATTCCACGAATTTCACAACATATTGCTCATCGTTGTGTTCGAATGTATAAGGCATGGTCTTAAAATCTTCTACTGGGATGGTTTGCACCACTTCACCCTTTTCGTTTTTTAGGAACAGTTCACCTTCAGTTTTCGTAGACATTTCTTTCTTCTTTGGTGGGGACAATTGCTTTTGTAATTCTTCTTCTGATTCGATCTGCCGAAAAACCACTTTGGCCATCCCCAGATCAAGCGCGTTGCGATCTGTGTTCCCCGCCATCAACCAATGCGGTTGCACGCTTCTGCTGTCTCCTGTCTGAGAAAAAGCGATTTGAACAGCGGGATTTCCCTCATCGGCTTTAGATACATGTTCAACCGTCCGTGGATTGAAATAATAGTTATCCACGTAACATACCAGGTCCGTTTCACCGATCTGGTACCGAATTTCCTTGTTTTTCGGTATGCCACCTTCAACAAACCAGGGATCAAAATTTTCACGGACGTTCAATCTTGGCACTGAAACAGACAAGGCGATTTCACCCAGTCGAATATGACTGGCGCTTTCACCTTCTTGAAGCCGAAGTGTCCCTTCAATTCCATATTTTCTTGTGATAAGAGAACCGATAAGGATGATGATGATCCCTGTATGAGTCAGCACAAAACCGGTATGATGCTTCTTCCAGGGCAATCTGCTAAGAGCTGAACAAGCGACATTTAATCCCAACAGAAACAAGAAAAAATCGAACCATTGAGTTTTGTAAATCAGCCGCTGCGCTTCTTCCGTACTGGTACTGGATTCATAAAATGTTGCCCAGCTTAACATGGCCGCAAAGAATACCAGTAAAATGACGGCAAGTTTGAGTGATGCGAGAAAATTAAATACTTTCCACAAGATTGATTGGTTGTTTTTGTTCATATTATAAAGCAAATCAATTTAAGAGTTAGTAAATACAATGAAGTATTTAAAAAGTATAGCGAATGCGTTCCGAAGTGATAAGCTGAAGTTGACTTTATTTATTGAGATTGATAATCAATAACTTAAAAAGTATATCCTGCAAAAACTCTGAATACAAGGGCGTTCTTTAGGAGCATACATTGACATCGATCTGGTCTTATTCCGATTTCGCTGGCCGTGGATTCGGTTTGTTCAAACGCTGCCTCTTTGCCGAGTTGAAAAACTTGGGTTGGAATACTGTACTCGCTGAAGCCTCCTTAATCGATTCAAACAGCCGTAATTACCTGCGTGAACATCTGCTTCAACATCCAACTGAATGGATTTTACTGATCAATCAATCCGCTGCACAATTATATGATTATCTCCAACTTCCTGCAAACAATCGTCCTCTCCCTGCCAAAAAAATTGTCTGGTATTTGGATAATCCGGCTTTTTTTGTTAATCAGCCTTTCGAACCACTGGAATGGGTATTTTGTTTCGATGAAACCTATCTCGGTTTCTTAAAACGTTTCAATCCCGCTTACTGCGGTTTTCTGCCTTTAGCAGCCGATGCTACCAATACCGGCCGGAAAGACAGCCGTCTTGAATGCGAAGTCAGCTTCGTGGGAGGCTTGATCGATCAATCAGAACGCCGCTCACAACTTAGCCAGGATATGGTGAACTATGTGGACCTGCTGGTCGAAAAGAAAATTCAGCACCGTGAACAAACCTTTCAGGAGTTAGCGGCCGAGTTTCCTTTTGCTCCTGGAAAACAGATTACCATTACTCCGCAGGTCGAGCATTATCTTTATTGGGAAGCCAACAACCGTTACCGTATACGAATCCTTGAATTATTGTCCGATTTGGATTTGCACATCTATGGAAACGAAGATTGGACCAAACTGCTGGCCGAATCACCTTTATTAAAGCATTTTCGCGGGCCAATTGACCCAGTCACCGAACTCCCTGATCTCTTTGTTTCCTCCAAAATCAACCTCAATATTCACAGCATCCAATGCCGGGGAAGCCTGAATCAGCGGGATTTCAACGCGCCGGTTGCCGATGGTTTCCTGCTGTCGGACTGGGTACCGGCTGCTGGTAAATATTTCGATCCTGGTTTTGAAGCGGTTTATTGGGGGAACAATGAAGACCTACGATCCAAAGTGTTTTACTATCTGAATCATCCCGAAGAATGTCAGGATTTCATTCAACGTGCCCGGCAAAAAGTGGAGACACAGCACACCTACCGTGAACGGGTACAAAGAATATTACAAGGAATCGGCTACACGGAATCATACCAATGAGGTATGAAATATCCACTGAGGAAATGGCCTCCAGCCACTTTATTATCCATTCAATTCCACTGTTGAACTCCAAGCCCAGGCGAGGATTCCTTCAATATATCGCCGTTACTGTTAAGCCCATTGGTCATTTCATAAGCCATGAATATGGCAGAATTTGGGTAATCCGAAATTTGCCTTGTGTCGTCAACTCCATTCGGACCGTAACTCGCCAACACATAATTATCAATGGTCTGCCCTGACTCGAGACTTTTCATTGGAGTCCGCCCACGGCAGGCAGAATATTCGTACCAATTGTGACCGGATTGAAATAAATCCTGATATTTCGTCTCAAATGGATCAATGGCACGAATCGACATATAAGCGACAGGCGTGGTGAATGCCGCCCAAGACCGTGCCCAACCAAGCATATTCCATCGGGGTAAATCGCCGTTATCAAGCAGATACATTTCAAATGCCGTCGAAATCGCGTCAAAATCCCCTTGGACTCTGGCCACTTTTGCCCGCATCTGAGCATTGAGGAAATTGGGTACCGCGATTGCCGCGAGGATACCGATAATGGCGACAACAATCAATAATTCGATTAACGTGAAACTTCTTTTGGCTGACTTGATAATCATAGATCACCTCTAGCAATGTTTCGCTTTAATATTCTCTTTTCTATTAAGTTACAACAAAACGGGGATATAGTCAAATATAATAATAAGGATAACTACTCAACAATTAACCAAAATTCCTTAAGTTCAAACCTCTTTTTGATCACTTTGGAGAAAGAAACATGAAAACCATTTACATTCACATTACCACCCTTGTTCCGGTACTTGGGGTATTACTTTTGGTTGCTTTCTGCAACATCTTTTTCGGCGCAGGAGAGATATCATGATCGAATCACCTACGTATGAAATATTCAAAGAAGATGCAATGAAATCAGCGAAAGAAGAAGTTCGGGATGAAATTAGAGAAGTTCGAAAGAAAGGTCTTCAAGAAGCGATTCAAATGGGATTGGAGATTAAATTTGGAGATAAAGGGCTTGCTTTAATCCCTCGCATCAAAGCCATTGATTCTCTGGAAAAACTTGAAGAGATCAAGTCTGTTGTGCGCACAGCTGAAACTCTTCATCAAGTCGAGTCAGTTCTTTAAGAATTGCAATTTGTAGGTGGGATGAGTTTACGAATCCCACCATCCCCTCCTCAATAACAAAGTTCTAACTGTATATTTCCTTACCTTCACTCCTTCTTTGGTATAATCATTATTAACATGTATATGTATCAAAAAACAATAAGAAGAGAGGATTTTTTATGAAATCACCCAACTTTAAACCGATCCTATTGGCCATCGTATTTTTTATGATTTCTTCTACCAGTTTTGCTCATGTGGATGGACTGCCTTCTGTCCACGATATCGTGGCCGATGTGCGAAATCAATTGATGGACAAATATCCGGTTGATAAACTACTGCAGCTAAGTCCTGAAGAAATTTGGGAACAACTTTCAGCAAAAGAGAAAGAGGTTTTCAGTGCCGCACATATCCGCTTTACCGTCAACCAACCGGTGGCTGTTTATCTTTTCAAGGATGTCACGCTCGGCGAAGAACCGTTTTGGTTGCAGGAGCGTGGCTTTCAATCCACCGGCCATAAAATTATTGTTAATGACGAATACTTTGAAGGTTGGAAGAAATCTTTCGGCGCCGGTCGAATCGGCTTGGGGGTGAATTCCTTCCAGGACCGGGGCGAACATTATCTCATTGTGCTGGTTCCGCAGGGGTCGAGTGTAAAATCTCTGTCCGTTGAAAATATTTACCCCGGCCAGTGCCGGGTTGCAACATTAGAAAAAAGTGTTCGCCCTTATGTCGATGATGACGATCCCATTGTTTCGCTTCCTGATACACTTGAAGGAGCAACCTTGATCCGTGTCAGTGAAGAATGGGTCAATGTTGCAGCGGTTAAGGATTATTTTCACAAAACACGATTTCCTTCTTCAACCGAACCGGATCAAATTGTCCTGACCTGGAGCGATGATCCACAAACAACCCAAACGATTCAATGGCGGACAAGTACAGAAGTCGAACAGGGCGTGGTTGCTTTCCAAGAAAAATCCAGCCACAACCGTTTTTACCCCAAACCACCTACGATTGTTCAGGCCAAAACTGAGAGACTGGAAACTCCGGATATCTTAAATGATCCCGTATGTCACCGGCACAATGTCACGCTGCAGGGTCTGAAGCCGGACACTACTTATGTATACTCGGCCGGTGATGGCAGCGAAGATGGATGGAGCGAGTTGGCAGAGTTTACCACTGCGCCCAAAAGGATCGTCCCCTTTTCATTCATTTACATGGGCGATGCCCAGAACGGATTGGATCGCTGGGGAACACTGGTACACAATGCCTTCCGTGAACGGCCGGATGCGGCTTTCTACATCATGGCAGGCGATCTGGTCAACCGGGGCAATGAGCGATGGGATTGGGATGATTTCTTTTACAACGCCAGGGGGATTTTTAACAACCGGCAATTGGTTCCTGCGATAGGAAACCACGAAAACCAGGACGGCCATCCGCGTCTTTATTTGGACTTGTTTCATTTGGCCACCAACGGCCCCATCGAGATCGAGAAGGAACGTGCCTATTCGTTTGAATACAGCAACGCATTTTTTGTTATCTTAGATTCCAATCTTTCAGCGCAGGAGCAGCAGGGCTGGCTTGAAGAGCAATTGGCGAATACGGACGCGACTTGGAAATTTGCCGTGTATCATCACCCTGCTTATTCATCCAAACCCAACCGGGACAATTCAGAACTGCGGAAGTTCTGGACGCCGCTTTTCGACAAATACCATGTCGATATGGCGCTGCAAGGCCATGATCATGCCTACTTGCGTACTTACCCGATGAATGATGAGAAACCGGTTGATGACCCCAGTGATGGGACTATATACATCGTATCGGTTTCCGGCGTCAAAATGTACGATCAGGAGGAGCGGTATTACACTGCGTTCGGTATGACCAACGTTTCCACCTACCAGGTTCTTGACATTCAAATCGTTGGAGACCGCCTGGTGTATCGATCCTACGATATCGACGGTGATCTTCGTGATGAAATCGTCATCGAGAAATAAGAAGTCTTGTAAAAAGATCAAGTCGAGGTTTAAATGGGAAACTCAAATTGAAAAAGTTTGATTTTCCCTTTGGATTGAAATGCACCTAAATACTACACAAAAGAGAAATGCGCATCATTCTTCTAATCTGCTGTTTGTATTTCTGGGTTTATGTATAGCGTTAAACTTATACTGCATTAGAGAAGGTTACACTCACAATCATCCAAAAATTTTTTGGGCTTCCTGTGGAACATTTGTCATATTTTTAATTGTTCTAAGTTATAAAACATTTCTGCGCAGATATTCACTATTTCCTATAATTACAAATACCATAACTTTATTTTTCTTGGCCTTGTTCGTATTGAATCCGTTTATGACAGAGTTTCTGGGAGAGGATTTTGCGGTTGAGAAGGATCTCAATGTTGAGAAATCCTTCTCCTATCACACTGCAAAAGGGAATCCGCTGGCATTTCGAAAATGGTGGCGGGAGTATGTGAATGAATGGTATAGCATTAAATATAAGCTTGAAAAACCCGACCCTTCCGGCCATTTACCGTTTCTTCTTATTCCCAATGCTTCCGTTCGATTTATGGACGGCCGTATTAATATCAATAGTTTGGGATTCAGAAACAAAGAATTTGATGTAAATAAAAATGAACAATTCAGAATTGTGGCCATAGGTGAGTCTACCACGTTTGGTGCAACCATAAGCAAAAATGATATCCCCTGGCCGGCCATTCTTGAAAAACAGATTTCAGAAAAGATGGATTGTGAAGTGGATATAGAAGTGATCAATGCCGGGGTTGAAAGTTACAACCTTGAAAACAATCTTAACCGCTTACAAAAAGATGTTTTACCACTCCAGCCGGATATGATTATTTCCTATCATGGTTTTAACGGATTTTCATTTATAATAGACTCATTGGAATCGATGAAGGCCAAGGATGTTCCAATCTTTGATCCTGCAAGACCTTCCCGTTTACTCGCATTGGTTGAATACCGTTTCAACATTCTTATTTTTAAAATGCGTTATTTTAACGAAAACATAAACAAGGATGGACTCCAAATTGATGACGATCAGCTGCTGAACACTCCCTATGCCGAATTGTACCGGGAACTCATCGATATTGCTCAAACCAACGGCATTCCATTGGTGCTTTGCAGTTTCAATATGGCGGTAAATCAGAACAGTCCGGAAGACGTGATTCAATTTTACAAAGCAGGTTTTCCACGTGTGCGAGTGCAAATTCTAGCCAATGCATTACACAACCGGATGCTCAAGTTGTTGAGTGATAAGGAACACTTCATTTTTGCTGATACAAGTTCTCAACTGGACGGTGAGTATACCGATAAATATATTGATCTGGTTCATTTTACCCAAAAAGGACGAAATCAATTGGCCAGAAACATCTATCATTCTATCAAGCAACCTCTTTTAGATGCTGAATTGGGTTGCAGGGAGCGGGAAGAGCAGAATAATAATTGATGGCTTTTTTTGTCCGTTGTGTGGCCTGTATAAATATATCGACTTCCCTTCCCTCTTTTGCTTATCCAAAAGCTGTGTATATTCACACACAGATCAAACGATTCATTTAGTTTAATTGAAGAGGCTTGAACCATGGTGTTAACCAAACCTGAATCGAACAAACTCATTGTTGCTTTCGAAAGTGAAAAACTGACGTATAGTCAATATACGGTGGACCTTTACAATACCGGGGTTACGCAAATCTTGAGTGTCGCTGCGTCGCGAGGGCATGATATTTTTCACTTCAGCATGGCGGATTTGTATTTATATGAAGGCGAGCCGTATGCCAAAGCCAGTCATCTCGAATTGCCGGAATATTGGGAGGGCGACCCTGTTTTTAGTTATCAATTTCTGCAGGTCACCGAGGAACGGCCATTGAAATTGTCGAATATCGATATTTGTTTCGCCCGGGGGGACGATATCAAGGACAACACCACACCAAACTTAGACCTTCTGAGTACAATCGAGAAAAAAGGAGTTTTGATCGAAAGCATACAAGCCACGCTGATGACCACAGATAAATATGAGCTGGCCCGGCGGATTCCTCATGTCCCTCAACCGCTGACCTTCGCTGCGAATACCGTAGAAGAAGCCATGGAAGCAGTAAAGCAGCTTCCGAAGAACCAAGAGTATTTTATTCTTAAAGACCGGTATGGATACGGCTGTGGAATGCAGGTTCACAAATTGGAATTCAATGATCCTGAGTTGGAAAACTGCCTCATCATGTATATTTCAAATTATAATCATGTTGTTCTTCAAGAATTCTGCCCCGAAGTCAAAAATGGGGATTTGGTGGTTACCTTTTTTGATGGTGAAATGATTGCCCCCTTGTTCCGCGAACCGGCCTGGGGTGAATGGAAAACCAATGTTTCGTTTGGCTCGAAACAACGGATGCATGTGCTCACGGAGGAACAGGAACATATCGCCAGGGAAGTGATCGCTGCATACCCTGAAATTCGTTATGCCTCCGTGGATATGTTTACCACGGGGAAGGTGATTGAAATCAACGCCTATCCCGGAGGTCAGGGGCTTTATGATATCTATGGTATATCAGTCGGAAACGTTGTATTGGATAAGCTGGAATCGGAAGTGTTGGGTCTGCCCGCCCCACCCGAAGATATCTCCGCCCCCTTGGTCGAAACCACGTTCACGCCATGGAGTAACATTTACAAACTATATGAAGATTTTCAAACCACTATTGAAGTGTTCGATGTTTTTTGCCAGGAATCTTATACATTGTATATTCACGACTTGATTGATTTTACACCTCGGTCGAACAGCTACATTCTATCAGTTCCTCATTCCGGTATTTTGATTCCGGGAGACTATACGGACAAATTTGATCTCGGTCCTAACTGCTTAAAAGAAATTGACTTACTCAGCGACATTCTCTATGAAGGGCTTGAAGGTTTACAGGTGGTCAGCCGATTGGCTCCCTTTTTTGTGGATATGAACCGTTCGCGTGAGGGTGTCGAGAAAAAAGGGGTGCCTTCTCATCTGACCAATTCGGCCATCGAATATTATTCCATTGAAAACGAACCGCTGTTGAACGAACCTTACGATCCCAAGCAAAAGAAAGATGTATTGCAGTACTATGATCTTTACCATGACATCCTGGAATATTTAATTCAGCAAATGATTAAGGAACGGGGATATGCGCTCATCATCGATGCGCATTCCATGTCCTCTGTGGGGTGGGGGCGTGTTTATGATGAAGGCCGCAAACGAAGTAATTTTGTTGTCGGCACGCTGGAAGATCAATCCGCCGATGCCGAGATCATTCACAATTTCGTTGAAGCGTTAAAGTCGGCTGCTGAAGTGCATGAACTCGGACTATCGGTCAGCAAAAATAAACCTTACGCCGGTGGATTCATCACGCGAAGACACCATGATCCGGAGAATAATGTCCATGTCATTCAACTGGAAGTGACCATGGATACCTATATGTACGAACCGGTGGAAGAAGACAGAAGCAAGCGTTATGCCTTGAAACAGCCGCGGATCAAAATCGTGCAGGACATCGTCAGCCACGCAATCACCGCAGCATCAACCGCAGCAGAGAGAATTCATCGTTGATTCATGGCCTAACTTGTCTCCATCTATCAAACGATGTATTGTTACGTTAATTTTATGCTGTGTCAATTCAAGAAATAAAATGTTGTAAAAGTCATACTATTTATATCATAATTAGTAAATTTTAAGGAGTATGGTAAATGGATAAGAACAAATCTTTCAACAACTCCAAAGAATTTGAATGGCCTCTTTTCTACTGCTATGGTTCAACAAGTGAACATTTGTTTTTTTGCTTTAAAAAAATGGTTATTAAAGACCATTACAGAGATACTATTTTTGTTACTTATCTCTTTTAGGATGTTCTTATTGATTGTAGAGGTTTAGACGCTAAAGAGGTCGAAAACAATATCAAAGAGATGATGGAAAGCATTGAATATATAGGTCATTCATATTTGAATAATGTATTGCTTTGGTATTGATATTAAACGTTCAGAGCAACTGGCAGATTTGCCAGATAATAAGAATAAATAAAGGTTCTGCGAAAAAGGAGTCTATGTAAATGCTTACAGCTATTTGTAATGAGGTGTTTGTGATGCCGAAGAGAATTATTGGATTATTAGGTACGTGTCTACTTATTGTGTTTGCCGGTGTTGGTGTTCTTCAGTGCAACTCCGCTTTTGGCGAGGTGCTGCGTAGAGTACCGGTTGCGAAAGGTCTGGCTTCACACCCTGTGAATGGCGGACGCTGTTTGATCTCGGATGGAACTTATCAGTACCTGGCTTTTT
>CAZXSQ010000194.1:0-11830 GCA_964643335.1 uncultured bacterium | reverse complement strand
CCAGTGAGTTTGTTTTATCCAGGCAAGCGCCCGGGTCCCCGGCTTTAATTCTTTGATTCTCCAGACCGCCGGATATATTGGCCTTGGAGGGAATGTCGAATTCGGTCCAGACGGGTATTTTTTCTCTCCACACTGAACCCGGCACCATTCCTAAAAATTTTAACAGATGCTTTGAAAAGTGGAAATCGAATATTACATCGTGAATCCGGTTTCCTTCTGCGGCCATTAATTGAATTTCAAGTATATCACCGAGTTTAAACTGAGGAATTTCTGGTTTGGTGGAAGAATTTTCTGTTGACCATTGAAGAAATATTTTTGGCATAGATGGGCGGATAGTGATTGAGCATGATTGTATGATTTCCGCTGACCGGTTTTGATTCAATGGTGAGGCATCGGAAAAGAAAAAATTCTGAATTTCGATTTGAGTGGTTGCGCGGGAGATCGTTTTTGAGGGTGAAACGCTGAAACGGGCTAATTCACCATTTCCAGAAGGCCCTTCAAAAGGAGAAAAAGAGCCTCCTCCCTGGATTTGAATAATTCCATTTTGAGCATCGACGAATGGAACTACATGAGCGCCGTTCATGACTGAATCCCACCATTGACCGCTCATTATGCTTTCAGAAGATACATTCAATATGTTAGGATTGTATCTTAATTCAGCCGAAAACCAGGATAAATTTTCTGCATCCTTGATTACCAGAGAAATATTTTTGGGGTAGCCGGTAGGATCAAGAGATAATTCGTGGGGTATTAATTCGACTTTGGTATTCCAGCCGGCCGGATACCATTGTGGAATTTTGCTGGATTGTATGATTTCCAGGTCTGTAGCGATATCATCCGTAAGAACCTCAGTGGGGATGGGAGAAGCACCGCCACATGGATGAATTACCCCAAAGGCGTCAAGAATATAAAAACCGATTCCAACCGGTGGAAATTCCATATCCCTCACCAAGCCGGTTCCCAAGTCGGGTATGTCATTGTAATTTTCTGATTTTTCTTTAGTTACACGATAAACTTTCGAGTTGTTTGTTAAAACATAATATCCATTTCGAGTCACTTCCAGTTTAACCGCTGTGTCATAATCCAGACGAAGAGTATCAATGAATTCGTAATTTGTGTTTGTACATACAGCGATTTCACCATCTTCAAAAAGCAACGCCAGTTTGTTTCCGAGAGGATCATATTCAATATCCTTAATCCTATTGTCAATGGGAGGGATAACCAGATGTGGGGGGCGGCCGACGGTTTTCAGAATTTTCCCAGCCGCAATCCAACCACCTTGGGTTCCAGGAACCATGGCGATGCTTTCGGCTTCTTTGGCTGGGGTTAAAAGGAAAATCGGAAGTTTTGCTTTTCCAATGGGAAGGACATATCCGTCCGTTGTTAGTTGATAAGCGCCATCTGTAAAAGCTTTTAAGCCAATGAATTGGGGGGTGAAACGAGGATAGGCAGTATAATCGGAAATCATAGGCCGTACAATTTCAGGTTCAGAGACGGTATTGTCAGTAGAGAGACGTACACCGATAATGCCCCCCCAAATATCTTGTATGAGGAAAACGTTTCCCAGAGGCTGATTTGAACTATGAGCCTGCATCCCATGTATAAAAAAGAAAAGCAGGCAAAATGACAATATATGTTTAGTGCACATCATAAACAATCTGTAAGTGTGCTTAATATAATTATTTATGGACGGCATATGCTATTTTGAATCCAGATAAATAAGAATAAAGGAGATCGAACTTACCGTTTTATAAATTAATCAACAATTTAAATCTTTTTCCGACAATAAATTATATAGCTGAATTAAGTGTTTGAACAGATTATTTGAAGATGGGGAAGAAAAATTGGTATGAGAAACTTAAAAAAAAGCACCCTTTACTTATTTTATTTTCTAAGCTTGGTATGGATTGCTATCTGGGGATATGCGGATCGTATCACACTCCATACAGGCGATATTTTCATAGGAGAGATACAATCGGAGGATAAAGGACGTTTTTATTTCAATCGATTCGATTTTATCACATTTCAGCCAACATGGAATGTGAAAAAAATTGAACCTGATGTAGATACTTTGGAACTCACACCGAGAAACGGAGCAACGGCAACTTTACAGCTGCCGGCGAAATATGGAAACGCAGTTTCCGTTGTTTCCCAACCACCGATGGAGGCGAGCCATCTCGAATTTTTTCCGGATCGGACTTATTATTATACGAATGGTGAGCGTTATCTTCGAGGTTACCTGGTAAACAGGACACAGGAGTCTTTTTTTCGTATTCATGTTAAAGTGAAATATTATGACGCCGACAATCTTCTGTTGTTCTGGCAGGATACCGAGGTTTTTGACTGTTATCCGCAAACCATGAAGCCGTTTATTGTGGATACACGATTTGTTTCCTGGCCAAAAGTGGTGCGAATATCTTTTGAATATATTGGTGGAAAAAAGATGGGAAATCAGTGACTAGGAAATTTCTCCGTTAGCAAACCGTTGTTCCATATTTTTCAGAACTTCTTTTTTTATTTCTTGAAGTGATCCGTAAATGGTACAGCCTGCGGCGCGGATATGACCGCCGCCACCGAATTTTTGGGCCGAGACAACGACGTTATTATCCCCTTTGGCTCTCCAGCTGACTTTGATTTTACCATTAGGCTCTTCACGCAGATAGATACCAATACTGACCCCTTCGATTGTACGAACCAGATCGCTAAATCCCTCGTCATCACGTTCCTGCGCACCGGCACGGTCAAACATGTCTTGAGTTGTATACATCAGGCCAATGCGTCCGTCAAAGTGGATTTCAAGTGTGTTAAAAACCTCCGACATCAATCGCAGGCGTGGAAAACTGGTTATTCCATAAACCGGTTCATATACTTCGAATGGTTCTACTCCGACGCGAAGGCATTCAGCGGCGACTAGATGGGATTCTTCGGTGGTATTGGGGAGGTGGAAGTTTTGGGTGTCAACTATCATCCCCAAGTAAATCGGTTCTGCAATTTCTTTAGTGAGTTCCACCCCCAAATGCTTCATCATTCTGTATAAAATGACCGTTGTGGAAGGAGAATCGGTGTCAACGATTTGAACTTCCGAAACATGGTTGTGTATATAATGATGATCAATGCACACTTTTTCTCCAGGATGGTTTTTTATGGCTTCGCCCAATTCACCCATTCTGCTCCATTCATTGGCATCCACCATAACAAGGACTTCACGATCAGAAAAATCCGTTTCATTGGGAGCATAGATAATGAGTTCATCCTTAGAATAAAACTTATGAAACATCCTGCCTGGATCTTCATTCATCATCCATTGAACATCTTTACCAATTTTCTGGAGTCCCCGTTTAAAAGCCAGAGAGGCTCCAATAGCGTCACCGTCTGGATGAATATGGCTGGAAACAAGGAAACGGGAATATTGTTGAAGCAATAAGTCAAGTTCTTTCCATGTCTTAGTCGGGTAATCTTGGAGCAAAGTCAAATCTCCTAAAAGAGAGAGGTATAAACTCAAACAAGTATAAAAATTGTTTAACAAGTATTCAAGTTATATTTCAACTTTAACCCTTTTGAAATCGTCAAGCCAGGGCATCAATTTGTATAATAGATTGAACGAGGAGGTATGATACGCCGATAATTTTGTTGTCTATTGATCACTTGAACGCGTCTTTGAGACAGATTGAGATATACATCAGAACCGGACTGTGGGCTGACAAACATCTGGTTTCGTTCACCATCAGGCGGAAGTGAAAAAGAGAATCTTGGGTCCAAGATTTTGGGATTCATGGCCAAAGTATTCAGTAATTCCGTAAATAACCAGTTGTCAATGAACCGAGCCGGAGCCAGGAGCGTTACCCCTTTTCCCACTTCACGCATCCAGGAACCACGCAGTAATTCACGGCTAAAATCGGGATTACGGAGATTTACGCTGGTGCTTTCAGTTTCGTTGAGTTCTTCATCCGGTGGAATTAAGGCAACCCTGCTAATCGCCATACTAACCTGAAATGTTTGGGTGGCTCCCAATACCGCGCCCGGATTCCAGGTTTGGCCTTGAAAGGTCACTTCTACATCTTTTTGTCTTGGTTTCCACCTTCCATCCAGTTCTTTTTCCCATTGGAAGCGTCCACTCCCTGTTATTTCTGCGAATTGTCTTCCATTAACGAAAACCCGGCTGTTTTTCTTTTCAGGAAGATAACCTTCGACAATCAACTTATAGTTCCTTCTAGGCAAGACTGGCAATTTCACCTCAGCCCGATCAGACATCCAGCGGAAAGAGAAAAAATCAAAGCCATATCGCTTGGCATCTTCGCTGCTTTGGGCTGGACTCCATTTTCCTGAAAGATAAGGTGCGTCGTTTTGGGAACCTAAGTTAACAATTCGGCGATTGGCCGCGGTATACGGATCAGTATCGGATTGAAGTGATGGATCATTGGTACGAGGTTCAAGCACCCAGGAATCGCCCTGGCGAACCAGTTTGGTGGCGAACAGTTCTTCGTTGAATTCAACATTACCGGATTGTGTTTCCCATGGTGCTTCGGTTCGAACCACCATTCCTGAGCCAGAACGTACCAGTTTTTTTAAAGTTGAAACGGCTTGTTGGCTCCAATAATGTCCCCACGGGATGTAAATAAGCGGATACTGTGAAGTCGTGATTTCTCCCAATCTTGTTTCATCGATTACATCGAAAGCGAAAAGTTCCCGTAATTCACGAACATATCTGTCAAATGTTTCCGGGTCTTCAGCGTTTACTGATGTTTTAGGATAGATTAAAGCGATGCGTTTATCAGGTTGAGTGAGATGAAGGCGTGAAACTGATCGGGCGTAACTTTCCCAGGCATTTTCACCGGTCAGATCTTCTTCATGGAAAAAGAACATGGTACCTCTCTCACTGGCCAGTGAATAGATTGCGCTTAACAGGTTTTCTTCATACACTCTTTTGTTGAGGCGCAGGCCGAATGGAACTCCTTCGAATCGGCATGAACTCGACAGCAGCTGCCATGAATAAGACGATGTGGGATTAGCCGATTTGGATACCATAAGGATTGAACAGCCTCGCAAAGCGGCTAATTCAGCAAAAGCATCCAGGTCAGTTGCTGAATAGTAAATCTCATCACCAATCTCAAGAACAATCCTAGTGCCAGTGAATAAGGACTGCGCTTTTTGGATTATTTCCGCTGCCAGTTGAATCAAAGCGTTTTTGTACCACATCATGGTGTCGTTTCGCTGCCACGGAATTGCATTGTCAGAGATATCAGGTTTTACTTCATTCCAATTTGTGATGGAGGTTCTCCATGCCACGCTCAATGATCTTAAGTTACCATATTTACTTTGAACAAAGGAGCGAAATTTCTGTAACGCCAATGGATCTCCCGCCCATAAATCAGGCCAGCCTTCGCTGGTGGAACTTTCTGTTGAGAGATAGAGCGGCCCCCAATCCCCTGCGAAAGACAAGATCAGCATTGGGACTCGTTTCATGAAAACATCCTGCCGAAGGTCTTGCATCATGTCGTAGTAGATATCAGGAAGCCTTGGATCCCATAAAGAAGCCATTGGCCCGGGTGAATTGCGTAGGGTACTGGCTGCTTTTTGGAGTTTTGCGGCCATATCTTTGGGAAGTTTGTGAAGATCGCCTATTTTGATACGGGGAATCCAAGCAAGATTGGAGTACGCGAGTTTTTTTGAATGAGAAGCATAAAGTGAAAAATCAAAACCACTTATTTCCCTTGGCAATAGGCCGGCGTCGATGGTTTCAACTATATAACGTGCTCCCCATGCATTGTAGAGTTTAATTTTTTGTCCGATGTTTGAATTTTCCTCCCAAATATCTGATTGTTGGGATTCATTGAGGTAAATGCCGAAATCATACCCCGCTGGCGGAACAATATCCGGTTGGCGAAACATTTGTTTCAATGTTGTTTTTGGGAAAGTCAGCTGAATTCTTGAAAGCATAACTGCTTGAAGCGCTATACCTGGGCAGTGAATGCGGAAATCGCTGTTACCTGGAAAGTCTTTATTCAATACTGCGTTCGTCAGTTTGAAGGTATGTTCCTGCCATAAAGAGGAGTTGCGAAGAAATATATGTTCGGATTGAACTTCTACGTTCCCCTCATCTGTGGATTGCATATATTCAAGTTCGATGGCGCCTTGTCCTTTGTCCGAATATTGAATGGAAACGTAAAAAGTTCCTGTTGCAGTGACCAATTGATCTTTTGCCGCCTGAAAGTATAAATACTTATCACTGGAATTTTCGCTGGGTTTCGCCCCATAATGTCCCATGAACACTTCTCTTTCGACGCTGTTGCCTTCAGGAACCACAAGTGCAAGTCCTTGGGGTTGTTTGGGCCGTGTGAACATGACATAGGCGGCAGAGGAACCGTCTTTCAGAACTGGAATAAAGGGTTGCCTGGTATTGGTCTTGGTCTGAGCATAAGAAAGGGGAAGAGAGCACAGGCCAATAAGAAGGATAAAACAAATTCTATATTTCATGATGCACCTTTATGGAAATTTTCTTATCTTAAAGTATATCGTTTTATGTAATCAATGTCTTGTGTGTCTTTTCAGATGCGGTTTCGAATACTTGTTTATGATGGTAAAATCATAACGTTTAATGAGTTCGTATTTTATTGAAAGGGAACAAGTACATGAATTCTTTGATACCCGTCGTTGTTGCTTTGGCAATGCTCTTTCTTGGTTACCGTTTTTATTCTAAATTTCTTGCCGAAAAAATATTTAGACTCGATGATAAATCGCCTACCCCTGCGGTGACGATGGAGGACGGCCTGGATTATTTGCCCACGCATAAATCCATGGTGTTCAATCATCATTTTGCATCCATTGCTGGCCTTTCACCGATGTTAGGGCCGGCAATTGCCGTGATTTGGGGCTGGCTTCCCGCTATTGTATGGCTGGTTGTGGGAGCGATTTTTATGGGAGCGGTGCATGATTTTTCTGCATTGGTGCTTTCGATTCGCAATCGCGGGCGTTCAGTGGGAGAGGTGGCCAACAATCTGGTAGGCAAGCGGGCACGAATTCTTTTTCTGTTATTAATCTTTTTCGCTGTCGCTTTGGCGATGGGGGCGTTTACCAAAGTGATTGCCAGTCTTCTTCAATTTGAAGCAGAAGGATTCAGAACTTATCCTGCTGCGACGTTTCCCGCCGCAATGCTCATGGTTATTGCCATGATATTTGGCGTATTGCTGCGCAAAAAGATTATCAACTTGTTTGTTGTTGGAGTTGTGGGCACGTTGCTGATGTTTGTCTTCATTTGGGTGGGAACCAAGATTCCCATACCATTGTTCTATACTCCATTAATTTATATTTTATTGTTGTATTCATTTGCTGCTTCGGTGTTGCCCGTCTGGTTATTGTTGCAGCCAAGGGATTTTATCAATGCTTTTGCACTTTATATCGGTATGTTTTTACTGTACCTTGCCGTATTTGCATTTCAACCGACTATTGTTGCTCCCGCCATTAACCGGACTAGTACAGACCTGCCGTCCATGATTCCACTGTTATTTGTAGTCGTCGCTTGTGGTGCCATATCCGGATTTCATAGTGTGGTTTCCTCCGGAACGACATCTAAACAATTGGCGAAAGAGTCAGACGCTCGTGCAGTTGGATACGGTTCCATGCTGGCCGAAAGCGCTTTGGGGATAATCACAGTGGTTGCCTGCACTGCAGGGATTGCCACACGGGAGGAATGGTTCACTCATTACATTAGTTGGGGCGCCGCCAGTGGTTTGGGGCCTAAATTATCGGTGTTTGTGGATGGCTCCGCTAACTTTATTTCCTGGCTGGGTGTTCCTGCTGAAGTAGCCAGTACATTTATTGCGCTGGTTGTGGTTTCGTTTGCTTTGACTACACTGGACTCCGGAACACGTATTCTTCGCTACAATGTTGAAGAATTTGGAAACGCTATCAATCTACCGATCATCAAAAACCGGTTTATCTCCACTTTTATAGCTATTGCGGGGATTTGGTATCTGGCCACTTCGGATATCGGAAAGGCATTATGGGTGCTTTTTGGGACTACGAACCAGTTGCTGGCTGGATTGGTGCTACTCACCGCCACAGTTTACTTGATCACGATACGCAGGCCGTCTTGGGTCACTTCCATACCGATGGTAATCATGTTGTTCATTACCATATGGGCGTTAGGCCAAAATTTATATCAATACATAATGAACGGACAGGTGGAATTGATTATTGTCGGTTCAGCCATTTTGCTGCTTGCAGTTGGTTTAATTATCGAGGTGATACTTTTCTTTATCCGATACGGATCGGGTGGCACACCTTCTACAACTACAGAAGGGGAAGAAGATACATTAACGGCTCCGGTGAAATAAGTTGTAACGTTTTTATGATCAGTTGAATCAATAAAAAAGGGCGGAATGTTTCCGCCCTTTTCCTTATGAAATTGAACATAGAACTATACAACCTTATCCGGAACGACAAACGGCTCGCGGTAAGTTCTTGTCGTGAGAGCATCGGCACGTGGATCGTCTACAATTTTTTCTGAGACTTTATCGACGTATATTTTCCTGCCGATTACGTAGTTAGTTTCTTTCAAGTTGACATTGTTGTTCTTCAAATGTTCTTTCATTCGATCCAGGGTTTCCATGGCGGCATCGTCATCGGTGAATTCTTTGGGGGGTGTGTCAAATGGAAATTCGCGGCCAACACGGTAAGAGATATTCGCCAGATGACATAAAGCGGAGGAGTAATGGCCTTCGAGAATTTCAGCGTTAAGGTCAGATTTTCTTTTGCTGCGAACGGCGGCGATGAAATTGCTGAAGTGATTTCCACCTGGTCCGAGATCGACATCAACCGGTGGCAGATTTTCAGCTGGTCCGCCGTCTTTTGGATGGAATTTTCCACGAACGACGTATCCTTTTTCAAAGTGCACAATATCGCCTGTACCCGAACCTAGATATTGGTCAGTTTCAAGTCCCCGGACTTCGAAAATTAATTTGCTTTGGCCATAATCCATGATGACAACTTGGGTATTGGCAGTTTGAGCTTGATCTTCGTAACCCAAACGTCCACCAACACAAACTACGCTTTTTGGCAAGGTGACGCCGGGGATCATCCAGCGGGCGATATCCATCTGATGGACTCCCTGATTCCCGATATCGCCGTTGCCAAAATCCCAGAACCAGTGCCAGTTGTAATGCACCAGATTCTTGTTATAGGGTTGATCCGGTGCCGGTCCAAGCCATAGATCGAAGTTCAATTCTTCCGGAGGTTTGCCGAAAGGTTGAAATCCAATGCTGGTACGTCTTTTGTAAACCAGCCCTCGGGATATCAGCAGTTTTCCATAGGTGCCTCTTTTGGCGATTTCCGCAAGCCTCCACCAGCCTCTGCTGCTTCGGCCTTGCGTACCGTGCTGAACGATACGATTGTGCTTCCGGGCGGTTTCCACAAGAATTCTACCCTCGTGGATGTTATGACTGCAGGGCTTTTCAACATAGACATCGAGACCGGCTTCACAAGCCCATATAGCGCTTAATGAATGCCAATGGTTGGTTGTGGCTATGCTGAGAACATCCAGGTCTTCATTTTCCAGTGCCTCACGGATGTCTTGATAGGTCTTTGGTGTTTTACCACCCAGGTCTTCAACCTGCTTGACACGCCGGGGGAACGTACCAGCGTCGGGATCGATCAGGCAAACCACTTCCACACCATCCATTTTTTGGAATTCATTGATGTGGGCCCCTCCACGTCCATGAATTCCGGTGACAGCAACTCGGATGGTGTCGTTGGCTCCAAGGACATTTCTTGAAGCTTTGGTTCCGTTAATGGCAAAGGCGGCACCTGTGATTCCCATGGCTTTGATAAAATTGCGTCGATTCGTTTGCGCCATAATGTATTCCTTTCTGGTTGAATTATGTCATTATTACATTAGGAGAGTGATGATCTCCGAGATTATGTTTCTTTAGATTAGCACATCCCGCTCTTTAAAACCAACCTTACTGATAGATTATATGATGTTATAAGTTACCTTTGTTCAGTGGCCGGTACGGCTGTCCAGGAATTAATTTTTCCCCATCGGAAAAACCCTCGGGCCGGTTAGCCAGTCTTTTAATGAGAAGCGACCGCCATTTTTTCAGTTTTTCGGCAGAGGCTGAATCCCTGGATAAATCATGTTCTTCTCGTGGATCGGCATTCAGATCGAAAAGAAATTCCCTGCCATCCTTTGGGCGCCAAATATACTTTTCATTCCCATCCGTAAGTGCGTGGTATGCTTGTTCCTGGCTGTAACACGGTGCATGTTCAAAGTGGAGCCAATCTCGTATCGTAAATTTATCGCCTTGGAGGACGGGCGCCAGATTAATTCCATCAACGCAATCCGGAAGATATACACCGGCATAGTTCAACAAAGTGGGCATAATATCCTCAAGAGTGACCGGTTGGTGACATCGCTGTCCGGATTCAAATCCCAGTTCAGGAGATCCTGCAATGATGAACGGTATATTGGCCGAGCCTTCAAATGGTTCACATTTGCGGAAATAGCCGTGATCCCCCATCATCTCGCCATGGTCGCTTGTGAACACGATTAACCACGAACGCCCAGCTGTTTCGCTGCGGGCTTTGAAATCGGCGATCAAACTTGCTATCTCTGAGTCGATATGCTCAATAAGCCCGTAGTAGCCTGATTGGGCTTTACGCAGAGCTTCGCCTTCCAGCAAAATCCGGTGACCGTTTTTGTTTCCTTCCGGAGATAAAGAGTCCCAATCTACCCAATCACCCTTCGCACGGGGAGGAAGATCTTTCTCCATATACGAATTATAATATTTTTTAGGCGGGAAAAGTGGCGGGTGTGGGGCGTAGTATGAAGAAGTCAGGAAAAGTGGTTTATCCGGTTCAGTACCGCTGATCACCTTGCGTGACTCTGAGACTGCCCAGGCAGTGGGATGCAGGTCCTTGGACAACGGCCATGGATTGGCTTGCCAATGGTTGTAAGTGAGACCATTGTCCTTGACGAGTTTCCTAATGCCGCCGGATTCCGGTGCAGCCTTTCTCAAGAACTGGTCGTATTCATCACCGTCAACATACGTGGAACCCAGAATACGTTTCTGATACCCGCAAGAACCGCTTGCTGAAACCTGATGCATGTTCCGGCCGACTAGCACCGTATCGTAACCGGCTTTACTCAGCAATCCCGGCAATGAAGGAGTCGAGAAGGGTTTCGCCCTAAATCCTACTACCCCACTGGTCTGGGGATAAAGTCCGGTCAATAGGGCGTAACGAGCCGGAATGCAGGATGCAACGGGAGTGTAGGCCCGCCGGAATAACGTTCCTTCCGCAGCCAAAGCATCTAGATACGGAGTGCGTACTACTGGATGTGCAAGCCCGGACATGCAATCTCCCCGCATTTGATCCGGCATGATCAGAAGAATATCGGGTTTAGGCGCGTCTGAAGCGAATGTAATGGAGGATCCCAGAGATAATGGAATAGCGCCGATGGCGGCATTTGTTCTTAAAAAATCACGGCGTGTCAATTTTTTGTGCTTCATTGATCTATCCTTCCTTTATTTCTTTTGATTCATAATAAATGATAAAGTTCTTTTGATATACCACTGTGAAAGGAAAGTTTTCAGATATTAAGGGAGTAGAACTTGTTCATTATAACCTGTGTTTCTTTATAAGTTGTTGATATTTATCGTATATCATTTCTTTACATTCTTATAAAGTTGTGAGAAATTACTTTATATAAAGAAATTGCTGTTTATCAATTCAAGTACAGGTATACTATCATGGCCAAATTAAGCAAATCCCTACGTCTGAATCAATTGGCTGAATCCCTTTCCAGGGGTAAAAAATATGTAGGTTCAGCCGATTT
>CAZXSQ010000193.1:9944-11861 GCA_964643335.1 uncultured bacterium | reverse complement strand
CCAGTAATTGACCTTTCCTGTTTTTAAAGGTTCCATCACAGCGTTAATGGTCTTTTCATCAAATGCAGGCCACATTGGAATTTGTTCATCGATGGTTTTCGGCCCTCCGTTAATCGCTAATTCTTTTCTCATGTTTCGTTCTCCTGTAAGTAATATATAATAAACTTTTTTCAAACTGTTTAGCTTATTCTAATAGCATACCAACAAAGTTCCCATTTAGGCGAGGGGAGGGATGTATTATATAATTGATAAGTTCAAAATCAAATAAGTTGACTTTTCGTACAAAAAGCCCGAATATTAATTATCATTAAAACTATTACACAAAAGTGGAGTGAATAGATGTCACAAAAACAACTGGGAGTTTTAATTCATGGCGCAGGCTGGGTTTCAGGTGAGCATATTAAGGCCTTTCAAGCCAATCCTCATTCAAAAGTTGTGGCTGTCTCAAGCCGCTCAATGGAAAGTGTAAAACGTCATGCTGATACATTTGGTCTGACTGATATTGGCATGTATACCGATTATGAAAAGGCCCTTCAACATGAGGGGGTGGATATTGTATCCGTCTGCACGCCACAGCATGTCCATGCTGAACATACGGTGAAAGCTGCTGAAGCCGGTAAACACATCGTAATCGAAAAACCTCTTGCCAACAGTCTTGATGAAATCCGCTTGATGCAGGATAAAGTTAATAAAGCCGGTGTGAAGAGTGTTGTTTCCTTCGTGCTTCGATGGAATCCTCTTTTCAAGACATTAAAATCGCTTATCGCAGATGATGTTTTCGGGAATATCTATTATGTGGAGACAGATTATCAATCGAATATCGCCAGTTGGTGGTCCGGCTTTGAAGACGCCCGCACCAAACAAGGCGGCATCAGTGCGATGTTGGTGGCTGGTTGCCATGCGTTGGATGCGGCGCGATGGTTCGCGGCTCCCGGTGTTGAACAAGCCGCCCGTGTGGAAGAGATTTTCGCATATCGCGGCGGATGGCGTAAAGGATCGAAACTGGAATACAATTGTTTTACGGATACCTGGGCTGATGACAAGCCGCCGCTTGAATATGAAGGTTTGGAAGTCTTTCTATTGAAATTTGATAATGGTGTTCATGGTAAGGTTTCGGTCAACTTTGACTGCATTATGCCGTATACGTTTCCCATCGAGATTTTTGGTGACAAAGGAACGGTGAAAGATAACCGTATCTGGTCACATAAATTTACTGAACAAAAAAGCTGGGTGGAAATCCCGACAATTCTTCCGGATACGTCCGAGGTCTCACATCATCCTTTCCAAGGGCAAATGGATCATTTTATCGATTGCATCCTCAATGATCGTGAATCCCATTGTAACTTGGAAGACACTGCTCATACTCACGAAGTTGCTTTTGCTGCTCTTAAATCCTATGAAACAAAACAGCCTGTTGCATTACCGATCTTGTAGTATGTGGAAATAACTTGATGAAAATTGCAATTCTAACCGATGCCTGGTTCCCGCAAACCAGCGGAGTTGTCACTACCTTGTCGAAAACTGTGGATGGACTGCGTGCACGTGGACACACGGTTGAAATAGTACATCCCGGGCAGTTCCGCACAGTTCCTTGTCCCACCTACCCGGATATACGGCTGGCACTCGTGACCGTAGGTAAACTGGCTAAAATCCTCGAGGCCTTTGATCCCGATGCGATTCATCTCCCCACTGAAGGTCCGTTAGGTTTTGCCGGACGGCGATATTGTACCAAGCGTTCTTTTCCATTCACTACTTCGTTTACCACCAAGTGGCCAGAGTACGTTAAGGTGAGGACTGGTATCCCCTTTCGATTTACCTATAAATTGATACGATGGTTCCATGGCGCCGCTGAACGTACGATGGTGGCAACCCAAACACTGAAACAGGAATTGGAAGCCCAGGGATTGCGTAATCTCA
>CAZXSQ010000193.1:7473-9933 GCA_964643335.1 uncultured bacterium | reverse complement strand
TAAAGATGTGCTCAATTTACCCCGGCCAGTACTTATGTATATGGGGCGGGTCGCTGTAGAAAAAAATTTTGAAGCGTTTCTTCGCCTGGATGTGTTTGGTTCCAAAGTTGTTATTGGCGAAGGACCTGCTCTGGCGGAGTTTAAAAAAAAGTATCCGGATATTCTCTTTTTGGGGAAAAAAATCGGCGAAGACCTTGCGGTTCATCTCGCAGCCGCTGATGTATTTGTCTTTCCAAGCCTCACCGATACTTTCGGTATTGTCATGATCGAGGCGATGGCTTGCGGGATTCCTGTCGCCGCATACCCAGTGCCCGGCCCCAAAGATGTAGTTATTCACGGGGAAACCGGATGGTTGGACCATGATCTCAAAACAGCGGTAGAAAAAGCGCTGGAAATGTCACCCGAACGCTGCCGCGAACACGCCCTCAAATACACCTGGGAAAATACATTAGACCAATTCGAATCCAATCTGGCCCCGATACAACGCAATCTAATTTAATAGATTCTTACCCGCTATTTTGTATGGTGAACGTAACGCCGCCGTCACGGCGGCATTATCAAGCCGGCAAGATGCCGGCGTGACTAAATTTCAGTCTCAGCCAACACCTCTTTGGTCTGCCTCCGGTAATTTTGAGAAATAGGGAAAGGCAAATTCCCCTCCGGAACTTTACTACCTTCCACCGGCCTATCCATAATCAACCAGGCTGAAATTGAGATGTCTTTTTCTTTAATGGATGCAGAGATTTGCACTTCTTTGTGGGTATAAGAAGTCAAATCACAACTTTGAATAAACCAGCTTTTATTCTGTGCGATACGGGATTCAGCAGACTTTTGGTTTATCTGAATATCAAACAATGGCTCTTCGGATTCTTTTAATTCGTCTTTGGAGAAGATCATCAAGTAAAGATCACAGCGCTGCATGTCTTCATCAGGTAAACGTGTTTCTATTTGAATTGAGGGAGTACCGTTAATGTTCTTGATTTGAGATTGAACTTCGAAGGAATCCTGAATAGTTGCCGGAGAAGTCTCCGCTGGTTTACCTGGAATCAGTTCCAGCAACATCACAGAACAACCAGGTATATTAAAATCTATTGTGCTGCCTGAATGAAACTGCTCAGGCAAATCTTCAACATAAGGATAGATTACTTGTGCTTTGAATGGCTGGCCGGCTTCACCGCGATAATGAACGGATTTATCGAAGGGGATATGAATGGTTTGTTCACGCACATCAGGATTCCGCAAAAGCATGATGCCTCTGTTATCCTTCCAATGAGCATATCCGTAGGATTCCCCCTTGCGTGGATCACCGCCGAATAGGACAACTTTTTCCAAAACATGCCGGGTTTCAACAGCCCATTGGGTAGTTTCACCCAACACCTGCCACCAGTCTTTTATCAGCCAGTCAGGGGTAATGTAATATTCCTGTAACTGCACCCCCCGTCCAAAAAACATGACCACATAATCCGACCATTCCCGCAGTGTTTCATGTTCCCCGCCAAGTTTGCAATGTGGGCCATGAATGATGCCGCAGGTCATCATGTCGGAAACCGGCACTAAATGGCGGCGTTCATTGTAAACCTTGTACATATGCGTATCGCGGTAACTCATCGCCCATTCACGTGGTGAAAGTTGCGGCCAGGATTTATCGTACCCAAAATCATGAGCAGCCATCCAGATTGTATCCGTATGTTGCAGCCACCATGGTGAATGCCAGACATAGGAAGTGACGTTCAAAAATATTCTCGGCTGAATGGATTTTTCATAGGCCAGCAGTTCCAACTCGGCATCCAGATTGGCCTCGAACCCATGCCGTTCATCCGCTAGATGCCCGTGGCCTTCGGCCGAACATTGCAACTGATTAAAGTCATGTTTGATATAGTTCAAGTTACCTTCTCTGATGATTCGGCTGACTGCTTCACGGATCGCCTTGTTGTATTTTTCCCCAACCAGGCAATAATAACGTCCCTTATCAGATTTTTCGTATCCGTGTTCCACCCCCCAATTGACGTTCAGATTGAATCCGTTAAACGGCATCCAGATTCCCAGCCTTGAATTGTTTTTTTCAAGTACCTCTTTCAATGGAGTAAGTCCATTCGGAAAACGTTTATTATGAACCCTCCAAATGGAATTGGGATCTTGCCAGCCGTCATCCGGAACGAAAGAATCCATCGTTAAATTAAAAGGATCAAGCAAATTTTTCTTGAAGCCCATGAACGAATGAATTAAATTTCCTTGCGTCAATTCATCGCCCTGCAAATCGTACCAACTGTTGTAATGCAAAAGGTTGCGGTGGCGAATCCGGATACTGTCCATGTAATCATGAAAGACGAGTTCTAGCGGATCCTCTTTTAAGCCGGTTCCCACCACGGAGGATTTGCTTTGAATGATCCATTGGCCACTATCATTCTTTTTATCGGCCAGACCGGGATAATGAGCCAGCGTAACCAGGTCATCTTTATG
>CAZXSQ010000193.1:0-7463 GCA_964643335.1 uncultured bacterium | reverse complement strand
AAACCTGTAAACCAATCATTCCCGATGAAAATCGGCTGCCCCAAGCCGCCAAGTTCACATGTTTGGTTGGTATTGAACCGCTCCACTTCCAATCGGTCTATTGCACGGTGTTCATTGAACATCAATGTCATTTCTTTATGCAGGTAGCCGTCAACATGATATTGAATTTCAATTGAATGAGGAGCATCCGGTGGAAGCAGCCTTCCCGGTCCGTACTTCATTAGAACGCTTCGTTTATCCTTATCGATTGTAATGACTGGCTGATCCTCCACCCGATAATCTTTTATTGTGAGTTGAGTGCCATCCATCAATTGAATCAGAAATTCATCACTGTTGATTTTCAAAGAATCCGAACCATCTGCTCTTGAGAAGAGTGCTGTTCTCCATGCGCCATCATCTTTTTCGAGTACGCGCCGCATCATGTTATTTTTCAGTATGATTTTTTCTTCGGTTTGAATGATTTTCGGAGAAGGATTTGCTTGGACAGACACCAATGCTGTAAGTGCTAAGATAAAAAGATTCATCGGTTTCCTCCGATTTGGAATGGAGTGCAATTCAAGTTGATTGCCCCTTTTTATAAATGATGCTTAAAGTGATTCAATTTTCATTCAATCTTGACACAAATAAATATGTGTGTAAATGTTTTCAAATTTACTCATTGTACAGGATTAAGATCCTTTGATTGAAATAATTGAATGTACCACTTTGCTTTTTTGAGAATTCAATTCAATATTGAAGAAAGATCTACTCACAAGATATCAAGCTGCAAGGAGAATGGATGATGTTAAAAAAAGGTTTTTGTGTATGGATTATAATATTTTTAACCAGTGCGGTTTCATTTGCTTCTGAAGAAAAAGCACCAAAAGGCATTATGAATGAATCGAAGCAGCTGCTTGAACCGTTAAAAACATATCCATACAAAATTGTTTATGAGACTTACCAAAATAATAATTGGGAATTATTTACCATAAATGCGGATGGTTCCAATCGTATCAATTTAACCAAGACTTCCAAAATTCATGAAATGTACCCTCATGTTTCACCCGATGGAACCAAAGTCTGCTTTGTTTCCGATGAGAAAAAAGAAGGCGGTGGCAAAATACGCTGCGTTTATTATATGAATGTAGATGGCAGCGGGCGGACAAAAGTCGTTGCGGGAGCGCGCCAACCATGCTGGGGACCGGACAGCCAAAGCATTGCTTACCTGAAAAGCAAGTATGACCAATTTCAAATCAATGATTATGCCACGGAGGGAATTGTTTTCTACGATTTGAAAACAAAGAAGCATAAAGTTCATCCCAATAAAGATATCCATCACCTCTATAACATTTGCTGGTCAAAAAACGGGAAGTGGATTGTCGCAACTGTTCACGCCGGGATGGGCTACTCACACACCAATCTGGCAATCGAAGTAAACGGCAACAATGTGTACAATCTCGGAATCGGGGGCTGCCGCCCAGACCTGAGTCCAGATGGAACAAAAATCGCGTGGGGCAAGACGGATAATATCATATCCGTTGCAGACATCGATCTTGAATCGGACGTACCGAAAGTATCAAATAGTGAGGATCTCATCATCGATGATTTACATGTCTATCATGTGGATTGGTCGCCGGATGGAAAATACCTCAGTTACAGCCGTGGCCCCGGCGGGAAAACTCCAGCGAATGGCCCGGGAACCAACCGGGGTATTGCCGAATTAGTAGGAGTGCGTGGTAAGTGGGATGTATGTGTTGCTCCAATCAACACTCAAGGCGAGTTTGTTGACTTAACTCCCAATGGTGGATCATGTAAAGAAACGGATTGGTTCATCCCAGCCAAATAAAATGGAGGAATGTTCATTGATCAGATTTTTTCAAAATGGAAAATATATAGCATTATTCTTAATATTAATTCTGGTTGTTTTTTCTTTTCAAAATTGCACACAACAAGTTGGTCAATCCTCTAAACCGATTATCACATTTGAAACTAAATCCGGATTTGAAATGGTGCTGATAAACGGTGGTACCTTTATGATGGGCAACGAGAACGGAAACGAGGATGAGTCGCCGCCGCATGAAGTGACGGTTTCAAACTTCGCCATGGACAAGTACGAAGTCACTCAAAAGCCTTACGAAGAATTCATGCTGGCAGATCCCTCCCATTTCAAAGCCCCGGATAACCCCGTTGAACAGGTTCGCTGGTCCGATGCAGCCGACTTCTGCAATGTCCGCTCCGAAGCTGAGGGGCTGGAACCGTGCTATGACATCAATACCTATGAATGCGATTTTGAAGCAAGCGGTTATCGTCTTCCTACCGAAGCCGAATGGGAATATGCTTGCCGGGCAGGAACGAATACTGACTATGATTTTTCTGACAATCCGCAAAAATTATCCATATACGCATGGTATTCTGAAAACTCCAATAAGCGGACACATCGAGTTGGAACCAAAAAACCGAACGCTTGTGGATTGTTTGATATGTACGGCAATGTCTCTGAGTGGTGCAATGATGTTTATGATGAAAACTATTACCAGAACAGCCCTAAAATAAATCCATTGGGGCCGGAAGAAGGTAAGAAAAGAGTCATTCGGGGCGGCTCATGGAAATCAAGTGCCGATGCCTGCCGGGCATCGTATCGCATGGCTGATGTCCCCGGCATAACCGATGCCTGTTTTGCGCGTGATACCTATGGTTTTCGCTGTGTGCGCAGACTTTCGGATGATGAAATCAAGGCTTTGGAAGACATTGGCAACGAGTAGGGACTAAGATGCTATTTCATACCTGGCCGTTTTTTATTTTCTTTCTGGTTTTTTATCCAATTTATTTATCGATTAAGCATACGAAGTTTTGTTTGCCCTGGCTGCTTTTGGCTTCGTATGTTTTTTATGCCTGGTGGAATCCACTGTATCTGATCTTAATCGTCTATTCCACCTTGCTGGATTATGTCGTGGTTATCGCCATGGAAAAAAACCGATGGCGAAGAACCTGGCTCACTATCAGTATTGTCAATAACCTTGGCCTGTTGGGATTTTTCAAGTACGGCGGTTTTGTGACAGAAAATATAAATGCCCTGCTTGGTTCGATGGACATAGCGTATCAATTACCCGCTCCTGGAGTGTTACTGCCTGTCGGGATTTCATTTTATACCTTCCAATCAATGAGTTATACCATCGATTATTATCGTGGGAAAATTGAGCGGGAACCAAGTTTTATCCGCTTTGCCGCCTTTGTCTCTCTCTTCCCGCAATTAGTTGCTGGGCCTATCGAACGCGCCAAAAATTTATTGCCTCAGCTTTATGGCACCCCGCAAATTTCTATACAGGATGTTACCGATGGCATGTCCTTGTTTATTCTTGGGCTATTCAAAAAAGTGGCTTTGGCCAATTACCTGGCCATGTATGCCGACCGCGTTTATGCAGTGCCTTCGCAATATGATTCTACTTCATTGATCATGGCGACCATTGCTTTCGGATGGCAGATTTATTTCGACTTCAGCGGCTATACGGATATGGCTAGAGGAATCGCCCGCATGATGGGTTTTAAACTCATGCTTAACTTCAACAATCCCTATTTGGCCACAGGCTTGGGAGATTTCTGGTCGCGCTGGCACATCAGCCTTTCCACATGGTTTAAGGATTATGTTTACATACCATTAGGCGGTAACCGCCGGGGCACGTTTTTCACGTACCGGAATGTATTCATCACCATGGTGGTATCCGGTTTCTGGCATGGTGCCGCCTGGACATTCATCATTTGGGGAGCGCTCCATGCCTTTGGGACCATGCTGACCCGGGAGTTGGAAAGAAACCAATGGTATAAAGAAAAAATGCCTCGATGGGTCAAACAGTTTTGGGTTTATATTTTTGTGAATTTCACCTGGATTTTTTTCCGGGCTGAAAATTTGAATGATGCTGGTCTGATCGTAGGGAGAATCTTTACGTCAGTATGGGCAGATCCGTCTTTTCCCATTATCGCCTTGATTCTGATTATCAGCGTAGCAATTTATCAGCAACTGTATGAATCTCGGTTCAAGGAAATCATCAATGTGTCTTATGTTCGAGTGAGTCTCGTCCTTTTTATGGTTCTCTATTTAAGTATTTTCGCCGGAACGGCTGACCAGCCGTTCATTTATTTTCAGTTTTGACATTTTATCTACTATGAACTATCAAAATAAACTGGTTAAGAAACCCCATGCTCAATTAGCAAAAATTGAGGTGCAGTACGGTTCTCATTTGATTCGTTTATCGTTGAAGGAATGGATTATTGCAGGCATTGTTGTTTTCTTAGTTTTCTTATTCCTTCCGGTTGCATGGAGATTTATTGAACCGTTTCAAGCCGGTCCAAATTACCGCATCCCCTACCAATTAAGCAATGATTATTGGATGTACAAAAATTATTGCCAATTGGAAAAATCGAGATCCAAGATTTTTGTTATCGGAGACTCGGTCATTTGGGGAGAGTATGTTACTCCTGGAGAAACCTTATCCTGTTACCTGAATGAATTGGATACTAAACCATTATACTCCAACATGGGCGTCAATGGCATTCATCCGGTGGCACTGGCTGGTTTGATGAAGTATTATGCTCATCCAATTGTAAACAGCCCTGTAATTCTGCATTGGAATCCTTTGTGGATAACATCCCCACGCCATGACTTGCAAATCCAAAAAGAATTCCATTTCAACCATCCCCGCTTGGTTCCACAATTCTATCCCGAAATCCCCTGTTATCGCGCCAGTTTTTCTGAAAAAGCCGGTATCGTTGCTCAGCGTCTTATCCCCTTTCTCAATTGGGTGAATCATATCCAAGTTGCTTACTTCGGCAGCCTGGATTTTCCATCCTGGACGATAGAACATCCATACACCAATCCCATATCACAGATTTCTTTTGATGAACTCGTTCCTAGATATGAACTTCGCCACGAACCGGATTCATGGAAGGTAGATGGCTCTAAGCAGGACTTCCCATGGGTCTCTCTCGAGACGTCGTTCCAGTGGAGATTCTTCAAGCAAACGGTTGAAACATTGAACAGCAGAAACAACAATATATTTGTAGTGGTAGGTCCTTTTAACGAACATATGTTGACGGATAAGAGTCTTAACAAATACAACACATTAAAGAATCAATTTGAGGAGTGGCTTAAATCCGCACCAGTGAAATATTATATCCCAGAAGCATTACCCAGTTCTCTCTACGCCGATGCCAGCCATCCGCTCAAAGAAGGCTACCGGCTGCTGGCAGAGCGGATACTCAAAAATAAGGCCTGCCAAAAATGGATGCCGAAAGTAAGGTTTTAAAGAAAGAGTACCAAGAGTGTTTATATCTAAAAGGTTAGACACATAGGTCTAACCCTACATATTGCAGGGGCTACATATTGTAGGGGCAATCCTAAGTAGGGGCAATCCTAAGTGATTGCCCTAGATCGGTACAACTTTCTGGAAAGGAATACCATGAAAACAATTTACATTGCATTAATCCTATGCATCACCATGATCACTTCATTATCCACTTTTGGATTGGATTTAAACGATCTCGAAGGCAAAATCATTTTCTCCAGCGATCGCTCCGGTGCCTGGCGCATTTGGATTATGAACGCCGATGGGTCTGATATGCGCCAGCTGACTGAAGGTAAAAAAGACGTGAACGACGTCGACCCTGTTTTCAGCCCCGATGGGAAAAACGTATTATTTAGTTCTACGCGCGGCGGGAGCATTGGTATCTGGACCATGTCACTTGAAAATCCATCGCCAAAAAGAATCTGTGACAGCGATCAGGCGGAATGGTCACCGAATGGAAACCATATTGCCTTTCGGCGGGATGAGAAAATTTATACCCGAAATCTGAAAACCGGTGATGAAAAAAGAATAACACCGGACGACTGGCCCCATTGTTCAGGTCCGGCTTGGAGCCCTGACGGGAAAACCATCGCGTTTGCCTGCCGCTGGGAAGCGGGAAATGGTATTTTCCTGGTTGACTCAAAAGGTGGTATCCCCAAAAAAATATACGATAAAAAGGGGGCCTGCGAACCGCATTGGTCACCCGGCGGAGACCGTCTCGTTTACGAAACCGAAACCCATATTTGCACAATCCAGCCGGAGGGAGAAAAGAATCGGCTGATCACCTATTATGGCGGCGTACAGCGATACGGCCGCTTTAGCCCTAATGGAAAATATATTATTTATTGCCAGGGCGTAACCGAAAACGGCCCATGGGTGCTCTATGTGGTTCCATCCATAGGCGGCACCCCCACTAAACTTACCAACGAAGGTTCAGACATGAACCCCGACTGGTGCAATTAACAAAAAATTGAACTCTGTTTTTTACTTCAGGGTAGAACAAACGTCCTCGCTTGCATCCATGGTGCAATTGACATAAATTTGATCTCTGTTTTTTACCCCAGAGGGGTTTAAGATGACAGCCAGCGGGCAACGCCCCTGGTAAAATGAGCAATAAGACCCAGCCCTATTGAAAGGGCGAAAGAAACAAAAAAAATCAGGTAAAGTTAAAACCATGTTTTATTCAATAAAAAAAATTATTTCAATCATTGCACTACTTGTTTTGTGTAATACATTTACTAACGCAGAGGATATCAACCAACAAATCCAAAACACCCCCTTCACCTATTTACTGGACACAGAAACTATTTCACCAGAACCGTTATCAGCGGAGAATTTAAAACAAAAAGACGGCTGGCTTCTCCTGCCTGAAGAAGAAACGGAACACCAATTCAAAGGCGATGCCGTCTTCCTGAATGATAAACTCGCAATCGTGCTTAGACAAAAAGGGCAGGGAACTGAAATCTATTCTCTCACAGAACAAGGTTATGTTCATCGTGCTTTGGCTGTTCCTCGAAGTACCGTAAATAATCCTGAAGCAAATCTATCGTCAATAAACATCATCGAAAATAGCCCCGCTGCTGTTCGATTATCCGCAACTTACAAAACCAATAATAATCAATACACAATAGATTACAGGCTAACAACCGGTGTGGTTACTCTGGAAATTGTTCCCGGACAAGGTTGCCAAAAACTCAGTATCCAGTCGAACAGTCAGCAAATAATTGTCCCGAATTTTTTCGCCGATGACATGGTCTTCTCTGCAGAAGCATTAGAGATGCAAAGAGTCAAACTCCCCGCCGAAAAATTTCTCCTGCATACGATTGAAGGTGGGAATTCCTTGATGATGAGTGTTTGGGAATCCAACAACCAGGATACAGAGATGATTTTATCAAACAATGACATATCGAGTGTCGACATTCAATGTCTCATGAATAAAAAAATTTGGTTGGCATTTCTTGATGAAACCGGTATTTGGTCTGGTCAACATGGAACCAAAAGTGGCGGCCAATGGCAGCCTCCTTTTCCCGCCAATTGGCGCATGGATTTGTTATCAGAACAACCAATAAGTGAATCATATCCATACTCTTCATCACAAATCGATGAAAGTGGTTCAGACGCATGGATCATTTATCCCATCGAACG
>CAZXSQ010000192.1:0-11924 GCA_964643335.1 uncultured bacterium | reverse complement strand
CATCTCCGAAAAAAATGGTGGCTTTTCTACCACGGATGATTTTGTGGATGTTGACTGAGTTAGAAAGTGTGCCTGGGATAACGATTGTGTGACCGGTTGGGTAATCGGCAGTAAACATGAAGGTATCCGGTACTTCACATGTATCAAGTTGAGACCAGTTTCCACCCATTCCCGACACATAAAGCGGAAATTCAGGTTTCAACGCAATGCTCAACCAGCCCAATGCATGATAGGTCAAATCCGTGGCAATGCCGCCGGAATAATCCCAAAATTTGCGAAAGCGAAAAAAACGTTCCGGTTCCCAGGGGCATTTCGGGGCGGGGCCTAAAAAGCGATCCCAGTCAAGATTATAAGGAGTGGTATCTGGAGCAATTTCTGAATTCCATTCTCCTTCTTTGGAATTCCGTGCACAGGCATTTTGACTCCAAATCACCTTGCCGATCATCCCGTCATCGATAACGCGCCGAGCCTGCCAAAGAATATCATTGGATGCTCCTTGATTGCCGACCTGAAGAATTTGTTTGGTTTTGACAGCGGTTTCATAGACTTCCTTGGCTTCTTCGACATAGCGGGTCATGGGTTTTTCCAAATAGACATCTTTTCCCGCATTCATGGCATCGATGGCCATATGCGCATGCCAGTGATCCGGTGTGGCAATAATCACTGCATCTATATCCTCTCTGACGAGCATTTCTTCATAATCGTGATAGATTGGAGCACCGGTTAATTCAGAAGCTCTTTGTTTGTGGGGTTCATAAATGTCGCATACAGCGCTAATGGCTACCGGGGATCCATTTTCCTGCCGCTGCAATAAATCATGAATATGCGTTGTACCACGTCCACCGCAGCCGATAATCCCGATATGAATGAGATCATTGGGTGACCTTGTGGACTTTCCGAATTTATGTAATATCCATGAACCTGTGGTAGAACCCGCAGCGGCAAGAAAATTTCTCCGTGAAAAACTATTATCGCGGCGCATAATGGTATCAACCTTACAGGGAATCTATTCTTGCTTTATATTAGCTGCTCTTCATTTTGCTCTCAATGCAATCGGCTAAAAAAAATGAATAATAAGGTTAACATATTTCGAAGATGAATAATCCATTATGAGAATATAATGATGAAGAAATTAGCGGTAGTTTTGCTAAGCGGAGGACTTGATTCAGCCACGACACTTGCCGTTGCCCAAGATGAAGGATTTCAATGTGCCGCTCTGACTTTTCAATACGGACAGCGTCACCAAGTGGAATTGAAAGCAGCCAAACGAATTGCCGATGATTTGAAGGTAATCGATCATCGTATTATCGAGATTGATTTATGTCAGTTTGGAAAATCAGCCTTAACCGATAAAATAGATGTTCCGAAAGGACGTTCAGCGGATGAAATGGGCAGCGATATACCAGTAACTTATGTTCCTGCTCGGAATATCATTTTTTTATCGTATGCTTTGGCAATGGCCGAGATTCTAGAAAGCCGGGATATTTTTATTGGAGTTAATGCGTTGGATTACAGCGGTTACCCAGACTGCCGACCTTCGTTTATAAAAAAATATGAGGACATGGCCAGAGAGGGAACAAAAGCGGGAGTGGAAGGAACACCCTTTCAAATCCATACACCTTTGATCAACCTTACAAAAGCTGAAATTATTCGTTTAGGAGTGAAGTTGGGAGTGGATTTTTCCCGTACTCACAGCTGTTATGATCCCGATCCTTCTGGATTAGCTTGCGGTTTGTGTGATAGTTGTCAATTGCGAAAGAAAGGATTTTATGAAGCGAATATCCCGGATCCCACACACTATGTTTCAGGTATCAATCCTTAATTTGCTGTGGATCGTTTTCCTGATTGGAATAATATCCTGTGGTCCACCACCCCCACCGAAGAAAACCGGTCAAGGAGAAGTAGACTCGACTTCCGCTCAACAAGAAACCAGAGATAAAAAAAATAGGAGCATGGATACGGCTTATTTTTTGGATCGATTTGGGGATTTGTCCAGTCTTGCTCAACATAAGCCAAATGAACGCCTTGTTCTTCGATCGAGCAATGATCCTAATGGAGCTAAAGATGTAAATAATTTTGCTGGAAGTTATAGAATCGACGGCGTAACTTGGAATATCCTCTTAGATGAAAAAGGACCTGGTTGTATTACACGGCTGTGGATGACAGGCTGGGCTGAAGGGCGGCTCCAGATTTATTTCGATCAGGAATCAAATCCCAGGATCGATACTACAATACAAAATTTTTTCAGCAGCGAATATATACAATCAGCTACTTTTTTAGCCTACTCACAAAGTTCTTCCGGAGGAGGGTATGTCAGTTATTTGCCTCTTCCGTTCAAAAAAAGTTGTCAGATACTTACCGATTCCACCACAGCTGATTTTAAATATCAGGCCAATGTCCTGAAGTTTGAAAAAGGTGCGAATGTGGAAACATATTCTCCCGATTTCGATCAGGCAACCGGAAAATCACTCAAAAAATTAACTGACCAGTTGAGTCAGGTCGCATTTCAGCGATTTCAATCGGTCAATAAGAAGAAATTTGGTCCTGTGACAATAGGTTCCAAAGAAACAAAACTGGTTGCCCGTCTGACGGGACCTGCCGCGATCGATTATTTTCAACTCACGCTAAATCCAATAACGAGTGAGACAGTTCAAGGTGTGAGATTACAGATTTATTGGGATGATATTGAAGAACCGGCGATTGACTGCAGTTTACGCAGTTTTTTCTGCTCAAATGTTGAGGTAAAGTCTTGGAATTCGGTTCCTTTGGGATTTTGGGGAGAGAAAAATCTTTTTTATTCTCAATTTTTTATGCCTTTCCGTAAAAAAGCGGAAATTTACTTGGTAAACGATTCGGATAAGGATGTCACACTGAACTTTGAGTATCATTTGATTGGAAAACAGTGGAACAAAAATTCGCTCCATTTTTATGCCCGTTCGCATAAACGTGAATTGATGACTGGTTTTATTTATCCTTTCCTTGAATTGGAGGGAAAAGGTAATTTTGTGGGATGGAACCTTTTATCGGCATCCCAAACCATTGAACCCAAATATTTTTATCTTACGGGGGATGAATATTTTTATGTTGATGGAGAGCAGGAGGCTTCCTGGTTAGGAACCGGAGAAGATAATTATTTTAATGGAGACGATTTTTTTGGAGAAATCAGCCATTTTTGGGTTCCCACTCATGGTTGTTTAATTAAGATGCCGAAAGCCGGTGGAGTTACACACTGTTTCCGTTTCCATTTTTTAGATGCAGTACCATTCAATACTTCTCTTGTATTGATTAAAGAAATCGGTTGTCCCATTCAATATGCGAAAATTGAAACTTCACAATTCATTTCAACCCAAACCGAATGGACCTGTTTTTGGTACAGTGCACCAACCAACCAGAGTGTTACAAGAAATGAAAATTTATATTATTTCGCAATTGATCAACAAGAAAACAGCCAACCAAGCCATGAAAGTCCACTGATGAGAAATATGTCATTGCACATTAATCTTCCACCAGGAGAATGGTGGTTCCACGTAGCACCCATATGGGATATTTCTCAGGTGCAGCATATGAAAAAAGTGGTTCAACCTCGATAGGTAGCGTTGTTAAGAAATCAAGTCTTCATCCGTGAGCGTGTAACCGTTATCCGATTTGAATTGTTGTACCGCTTTTTCAACCGAGTCATAGATTTGTATCAATTGATCCAATCTGACTGCTTCGAATGCGTGAGCAACTTGTCCGGAAGGACCCACACAAATTACATTCCCACCGAGATCACGAATTTCGCGATAGGTACTGATCAATAAACCGATAAAGTAGGAATCGATCATAGTACAACTGCTCATATCAAAAATGAGGTTGTAATTTTGATTGAGAAAAGCGACGGTCAATATCTGTCTGATCCGGTCAACGATGTTTTCCGATAAATCGCTCTCATCAAGATGAATCACAAAACAGTTTTCTCTTTTTTCATGCCAGATGGCCATAAGACTAAACTTTCAAAATAAAAATTAAGTTGGATCTTTAATTTAAGACATAAAACATTTGTTTGTTATTTTACATAGGGTAACGTTCATAAAATTAATAAAACAAGTATATATAAACTTATTAAGGAACGTACAACTTTATCAAGATACCATGAAATCTGATGATATAAAAGAGTCTGAATGATTAAATATAAAAAAGATATGCTAATATTGTAACAAAAAATTTAATATATTCACATTAAATTAAATGTTGTTTCTGTTTATTTCGTGATGCAATTCAAATGTGTTTCAAATTCATTTTTTGAAAAGACTTGTTTTATAAACTTTTTAATGTATTATATTGATAAATAAATTCTGACTTAATAAAGGAGTTTTGTGATTATGGAAAAAAATCCGTTAAGAACACTTTTTTCGGCAAAAGAAGTATCAGCTCATTGTGATGCGCCCTGCGGAGTATATGATCCTGCATCTTCCCGAATTGCGGCGGAAGCGGTTCTTTCACTGACAAAGAAAATTCTTGCTTTGGAGGTTCCATCGCCGGCGGATTCCAAAGCCATGGCTGCTTATCTCAATACATTGACCCGCTTTGTTACCATCAAAGAAGAACAGGCCCAGATTGCCAAGGATGAACTTCTAATATTGTGGACTGATTACTTTAAACCTCCGCATCTGGAAAAATATCCTGACTTACATGAAAAAATCTGGAAAGCGGCCAAGTTGTGTTCGACATGCAAACAGGAGGTTAATCTGGAAAAATGTGAAGAACTTATGAATTCAGTCAAAGAAATTCACGAAATTTTCTGGGCCACGAAAAACCGCCAAATCGAATGGTATACGGCCAGTTAAGTGTAAAGAATGAAGTGATTTTTAAATGCAATAGAAATGAGAAGCAGGAAGCATGTGAGCGCTTCAGTATACCGGATCTTCTTCTCTGGATATTCAAGAAGCGCTCACTTTATCGTATATGCGGTGATTCAATGTCTCCCCTATTTAAAGATGGAGAAATGGTGCTTGTCGATCCTAATGCTTACCGTTCAAAAGCACCGGAAGCAAATGATATTGTGATCGCCAGACATCCTTTTATAAAACAAACTTATATTTTGAAGCGAGTGGTTCAAATAACCGAAGATGGGCAACTGGAATTGACTGGAGAAAATCGTTTAGAGAGTACAGATAGTCATTCGTTTGGGGCGGTTTCACGTGACTCGATTGTTGGCCGAGTTACAAGCCGTGTCTTGTGAAAATTTGTTCACCCGATGATTTTTATCCAGTTGATATTCGGGCCCCATCCGTCTGTGGGGTCGCTGTCTTGAAATCTCAATCTCAGGCGGTTGTTTTGTATCAATTCAGGTAAAATATGAATCTGATGAATTTGAGGGAATGCTGGACCAGTGTTCCCTTCATTTAATAGGGTGAATGTTTGCTCCTGAGTTAGTGCTTCCAATAATACCTCCCCTTGTTCTTCAAATTCCAAAATGATTTGATTGTTGGTTAAACGTACAGGAATTTCAAGAATAAAATATCCATTGTAGTCAGCGGCGATGTCCAATGCGGATGTCCCACGCCAATCACTAACAAAGGTCATTTCGCTTTCGGAGATACAATCCAGATTTTCTCCCAAATCACCGAAGAAGATTACTGACGGTTCCTCCACCCATGTTAGAGGTGACAAATATACTCCATCATAATACCACCCGCAATGGCTGACATACCATGAACCGTCGTTGTCTTGAATCACTTCGGCAGCATGAGAATTTACATGGGTCACTAAATCAGAACGATCCCAATGATAAGGGGTGGAAGAGCCATAAACCGCTGTTCTACGGTAGTCTCCATCCGGACCCGTGAATAGATAAAAATGATTATCTTTTTGAGTTACGTACGGAGATTCCGTCGGCCCGTTATATGTTCCAGTTGCCTCATGGATAAATGCCGTGTGGCGAGGGGACCAATTGAGAAGGTCGTCACTCGTGCGATAGACAATAATATGGTTTCCTGTGGGTCTGTCATCCAAGGCGGTGTAATACATTATATATTGGTCATCGGCTTGAATAACCATGGGATCGCGGGCATCGAAATAATCTTGAAATAATGGATTTTCCGTATAACGGCTCCATGAAAGTAAATCAGAGGAAAAAGCCAGGTGAATTCGGTAGCGATAATTACTCAGTAAACTTCCAGCCGTATAAAACATGTAATAAAGGCCATCTTTTTCCACCACATGAGGCGCCCAAAGATGACTTTCTCCGGCATCGGGATTCGCAGTCAATGCGAAATGTTTTTTTATCCAAGGGGTTTGTGTTAGAGAATTACTGATGGCATGGGCGAACTGATTTTCATCCGCTGGTTCCGGAGGATAGGGGTGGGTTATACCGAAAAGATGCCAAAGTCCGTCACTGCCTTGAATAAAGCAGTGATCATTGATGTACCACCACTCATTTTCATCACTTTGATCGTATATATGAAAATAGTCTCCTTCAACCGGTACCGATGGCTGGGTCATGATTACGTTGGTGGGCTGAATTGTATCGATTCTAAAAGAAGCGCGAGCATCGTTGAGGTAAAATCCCAAGTGATTGCCTAGCGGAGTTTCATTTAGTGCTTCCAGGATGGGAAACTTCGATTTTTCTGGACAGAATACCTGAATACCATATGCTGTAGTGACAACTTTAAGTTTAATGGAAGAGCCGTCTATTATAGACCATGGAAATAAATCCAACCGGTATTCTTCCGGCCAAGGCCCAATTTTGGAGAGTACCAAGGCATTCAATGTTGAGTCCAACCGGATTGTATAACCAAGTTCACCGGATGCCTCAGCCCAAAAAAGCAAACCGGCGCTAACTCCTTCGTGCAATGACAATGTTGCAGTAAAGTCCATTCCAATAGGGAATGATTCCTGGGCGATGAATCTGGCGTCCAGATCGGTTATCCCCGTAAGTGTTTCATCGGTTCTTTCCCATATTCCACGATTGGATGACCAATCCAGTTGTGTGAATGAACGTATAATGGAACCCATATAAGGCCACTGAGTTGCCATAATAAAAAGGTCGGTTTTATCTACGGATTGGTCTCTGTTATAGTCATAATTCAGGTTTTGATTTTTTATTGCATGCATAAAGCGAGTAATTTCTTTTTTTTCAGAGGTATGTTTATTCAATTTTTGCGTAGAAAGTGGAACTAAAAAACGAGAATTTTCTGATATTTCTGTATTTTTTTCGAAGGTTAAGGTGCGAAAAGGGCAATTATCATTGGAATTGGTGAGAACAATGTTGCAGAAAATAATATTGTGAAAAAGAATGCAAAGGATGGAATAGGTAAATCGGCCCATTATTGTTGAATCTAAACGAAAATGAAGTTCATACATTGATGCAAAAATTAAAATATTAGATTTTGCTTAAATCTTTATTTTTTCAATAAGTTAAGAAAATCTTTCAGCGATTTTACGGTTATTGCGTGTTTATGAAGTTTTTTGAGCGTGGATAAATCATTGATCTGTGAAACGGATTTTTTAATTGTTTTGGGGACTGAAACAAAGCGAACCTCTAATGCTTCTATGATGACATCTTGAGAGTTTTTAAGAATCCCGCGTTCAATCCCGCGTTCAATCCCACGTTCAATCCCACGTTCAATCCCACGTTCCTCACCCCGTTCTTCAGCCATTCTTTCAATACTCATCAAATAAGGCATTTTCTTTACCTCTTCGTCCAATAAAATTTGATTCCAAAATTCTGCTTCCAATTCATTTGGCAGACTCATCACACCATCGATGAAGCGGAACAAAGCGATTATTTCTTGACGGGTATATCCTTTTTTATAAAGCATTCTAGCCAAATTTAGCTTGATTTGATACCGGTTTTTGTAATCCCGCTTCGTTTCCAAGGCCTTGAGATGAACCATAACCACGATGGCAAAAGGATTAATACTGCTCTCTAATTCATTCCATTGATTTTTGAAATCCAAAATCTTCACAATGGGAAAAGTAAATTCCATTTTACAGCCTAATATATTATATCTGAAATTATCCGGAGCCCATTTCTTTTTTTCATCCGCATAAATCACAAAACTGGCTATAGGCTGCTGGTACTTTTCAAAAATTCGGTAATTATACATATACATTCTTTTAGCAAAATCTAATTCTTTTTGTGCTTGAACTTCAAGATGTACCAAAATCCATGATTTCTTATTCCCTTTGAGATAAACTTGAACCAGTCTATCGACTATTTGTTTTCCTACTGGTGCATCATGAATTATTTGTTGAAATTCATTATCCAAAAAAGTAATGGGTTTATTCCAATCGATTCCTGAATAAGCCTCGGGGAAAAAGAACAGCATCATGGGCTGGAAAAATCTGTCGATTACCTCTTTCCAGGGACTGTCGTAGCTGTCTGTTTGGTCATGATCGCGAGTCATCACACTAGCCAATCATAAAAATAATATTTAGTTAAGGGAATGCACTTCACGATCAGCAGAAGAGGGTGAAAGATCCTCCCGCAGGTAACCTGTTTTCTCACTTGCAATAATATCTCCTTTGGAGATGACCCCATTGGTCATGTCATAAGGACGGAGTGGATAAGCCTGTCGCGTCGTATCTGGGCCATAGCCCCACACATGCCAGGAACCGAAAGTGGTGTCGGAATTGGAGGGTCTTTGACCAACATAAAGGTACCATCCGATTATGATACCGTCTCCCCGGTTCCGGTTGGGTTGCTCATGTTCTGTAAATGGATCGATAGGTATTGTGGACATATAAGCTATAGGAGAGGTCAATGGAGAAAGATTATATGATGCAACAAGTTGGTCTGGATCATTGCCCCCTTCTGGCCATCCTGGTGGATAAAAGGGCGGTATATTGTTATCGATTCGGTACATATCAATTGCATTGGCTAAACTACGAATGTCGGCGATAGAACGAGCGATAAGCGCCCTCATTCTCGCGCTCATGAAATTCGGAACCGCTATGGCGGCCAGGATACCAATAATCGCCACAACAATCAATAATTCAATGAGTGTAAATGCTGAGGTTTTTCGCATTACTAAACTCCAACCGAAAAGTATGGGATTTTTCCTTATTATGACATATACTATTCAAGAGGTCACGTGAATAATATCGGTGAAGGAAAAAATTTACCAAACTTATACCGATTTAGCGGCTTCGAAGATAAACAGGTTTGAAATGTCATATGTGAAATCAACTATTCTAACAAATCCATATCCATCTATTTGGGAGATGCTTGGATTTAAGGTTGAATCAATGAAAAAAAAGATACTTGTGGTTGAAGACAATATGGATAGCCGCGAACTGCTGGTTGACGCCCTTGAATTTGCGGATTACGCCGTAATCGAAGCAGTGAATGGAGAAGAGGGGGAGAGGAAAGCGAGAGAAGAATGTCCTGATCTTATATTACTTGATATTTCGCTTCCAATTAAAGCCGGATGGGATGTTGCTCGTGATCTGCGTATCCATGATCAAACCAAACAAATACCAATTATTGCTTTAACCGCGCATGCCAGAGAAGACGATAAAAATCGTGCTTTGGAAGCCGGGTGTACCTCCTATATTCCTAAGCCGGTTAAACCCAAAGATGTGTTGAAAGAAATATCACGATTACTCTCCTTAAATGCTTGAATGTTTACTACCAAAATGGCAAAAGATTCAAACTCAGAAGAAACCAAGAAAACAAAACCTAAGCAGCCGAAAAGTAAACCTAAAAGTGTTAAAAAAGCGGTTAGTTCTTCGGCTTCAAAACAAAAAGCCGGTGAAAAAAAGATTTCATCCAATAGCGATCAAAAAACTGATCAGAAATCTTCTGTGAAGAAGGCAAAACGAACAGCTAAAAAGGTTTCCGGTACTCAGGCTCAGGGAAAGAATAAAACAACAGTAAAAAGTCAGATTAAAAAATCATTTCCAACACTTAAATCGCCTGCGACAAAAAAAACATCAACAGAACAAAGCGGCAAGAAAACCACTATTCCTCAAAAACCGGAAGAAAAAATAAGAAAAAATAAATCTTCCACGGTTGGTCAAGTCAAAAGAAAGCGAACTCCCCGCACGGATACCATTTCACAAATTTATTACCGGCAAATAAGTAAAAGATTGTTTACACAAAATATATGTAATGTTTTTGTATTATTTTTTCTGGCGGCTATTGCCGCCTATTGCATTTTTTACTTTGCCAAACATCGAGGCGGTGAGAGTGAGATTTTGCGGCTTGCATCAACCGGGCTGCACGCTTTGCAGCAAGAACAGAGTAAAATGGCTGAAGCATACTTTTCCAAAGCGTTGGAATTGTATAAAAACTTCCATGCTGATAACCCTCAAAAATGGTGGCATTCTGATTCGTTGTTGTTTACCAATATGCTCCGTGTTGGTCAAGGATGGCGTAGTCTCGGGAATTATGAAATGGCGCTTGAAACATTTCGTCAAGTCAGTCTTCATAATTCGGAGGGACCGGATTCCTGGGTGGGAGATAATTTAAATGAGGAATTGATTGTGTTCATTGATTCGGATCATTGGAGTGATCAATATATAAAAGAAATTTATGAATATCTATTGCCGATGGACCCGAAAACATGGGAAACAGGGGATATATTTCAAGTTCAAGTCACAGAACGTGCCGGACTCCATCGAGTGCCGATGAAAGAACGGTACGATAGTGCAGAGGTGGTGATTTACGGTATTCCCAAACCAGAGAGTGAAGATGATGCTTTTGCTGTTGAGGGAAAAACATTTTATAAAATAGATCGGCTTCCCGGTCAATTCAGAATTAACTATCCAAATTTTTCGCCTGATTTGAAAGAGCGTTTATTATGGTACATTAATCAAGGACGTCATTGTCTTATCTTCGGAAAAAATGTTGATGAACAAAACAATGAAGCGGTTATAACCCGAATCGAAGACATTTTGTTAAGTGAGATTTACTCAGTTGAAGCTTTTAACCAGGTATTAGACGAATGAAATACTTTTCCTACCCTAAATATGCAACATAACGTTACTTTCGACAGGATTTGGCCTTCGGATTGCATATTTCAACCCCAAATAATGCAAAATTAAGTAAAAATAATTCAATAGGTTATAGCAATCAAGCAAGAATATGCAATTTTTTTTTGAAAATTGTTAAAAATTTTTTTGGCAAAATGAGAGAGGTTTGTTATACTTACCGTAGTAAAGTTTAATGAATTGTCATCAGACTGAATTAGTTGAGGGAACGGGGCTCGAATCAAGAAACGCCGATATCAGGCGTAAATCCCCATTATTCTAATTCAAAAATCCAGCATTTTGTTATGTAATATTGTAATAAAGGGTGAGTATTATTTTGCTCAAAAACCTTACTGATTAAAGTAAGGATAGTTTATAAAAACCAGGGAGGAGTAGTATCATGAAAGCAACATTCGACGCAGTAAAAAGATTCGTCCAGAGTGAAGATGGTCCAACAGCAGTTGAGTATGCCGTGGTTGTAGCGCTAATCATTATTGCTTGCATCACCGCAATAACCAATTTCGGGTCGGCGTTGTCCGGTTGGTTTACAGGAACTACCACAACTGTTACCAACTTAGATGACGGTCAATCTTAGATACCGGTCCATGATTGGTTCATTTCGATTGGAGGGCTGTACTATTTGATCATGTATCAATGGAAACTGGTCTTCCACGAAAGACGGCGAAATTCAACGTGCAGCAGTTGGGAGTGAGAAGTGAGAGAGGGAGAGTTATTACGCATATTAGCCTTCCCCGTAATCAAAGTCGATTAAAGCCTTTAGTACGTAGTGACTCTCCCTCCCATGTATTTACTTAAAAACGAGGAGCCAAAGAAAATCATGAATCCTGAAATCGTCAGTGCAACCATTATCCTTACGATAGCAGCCTACATAGACTGGAAAGAGCATCGGGTACCGAACTGGTTGACCTTTTCCGCATGGGGTTTTGGTATTGCGTTCCATACCATGA
>CAZXSQ010000191.1:0-11963 GCA_964643335.1 uncultured bacterium | reverse complement strand
GCCCGCCGGCCGGAGTTTTATGGCCCGCTAACCACTCCAACCGGCAAAGAACTAGACACATACTCCGTTCGTTTCGGCAAGAAAGAGCAATAAAATAAAAGGACAGCACAGGCGTAAGGGGTAACGCAGGCGTCTCGCCTGCATTGTTAAAGGTATAATGAATAACCAGGAGATAAACCATGGCAAAAAAATTAATCGCACCCAGCGAAGGCCCAAAACCAGTAGGTCCCTATTCCCCCGGCGTGGTAGCAAATGGCTTTTTGTTTGTATCCGGCCAGATTCCGTTGAATCCTGCAACCGGTCAACTGGAAATGGACTCTTTTGAAAAACAAGCCAGACAGGCGCTTGAAAATGTAAAAAGTGTTGTTGAAGCGGCGGATTCAACATTGAATGACGTTGTGAAAGTGACTATTTTCCTGAAGGATTTGGCTAATTTTAACGTGTTCAATGAAATCTATTCAAATTATTTTGGTGATAGCAAACCCGCCAGAGCCTGCATACAAGCGGCAGCCTTGCCGCAAGGAGTGGATGTTGAGGTTGAGGCAGTCGCGTTAGTCCAGGAATAATCAGATTATTCTTGGAAAGTATGAATCTCGCCGGTTTTGGATAAAAATACCCAAATGCCGTTCGACATCCGGTAGGCGTCAATAATCCAATTTTCCGGCCTGTAAAGCGGTGAGTGGATTGGTTCTAAGCCGGATGACGAATGAATCGCGCCAAGACAGTCTACAACATAAATACCGTCCGGATGATGAATAAACGCACGGGCCACATCCGACCAAAATACAGGCAGTCCCTCGATTTTTTGTGCCTCCCCGACCGGGATAACACCCCCATTCCTATCCAACACGAGGGCTTTACCTTTACCCAATACCAGCAGGTCTCTGAATGGAAAGTCGGTTGCTGGGATAGTGAAAGTTTCAATCTCACCCTGATGCCAAATAAAAACACGGCCTTTATCGGTAAGGACTCCTATCGATAAACCGTCTGGCGATACATTAAAATTGATAATTTTTTCTTCAAGTGCTCTTTGAATTGACCAGTATTCCTCATTCTTCTCACCGATAATACGTCCGGCTTCATCGATATACAGTTCCCCTGTATTTTGGTTCCACGCCGCCCAAGCGATGGGTGAAGACACCAGCCGTACTCTTCGTTGAATTGTTCCTGCTTGGCCGATGATTCTACCGTCCGGCGTAATCATTTTTGTCTGTCCATCACGTGGAATAAGACACAAGGGATTATTCAAATCACGCGGTTTGAATGTTTTCGCTTGCTGGTGAACATGAATCGTATCGATCAACGCTTCGGCGTTCGGATGCAGCAGTGCTCTCATTTCAATGGTTGACGTGGAGCGGATTCTCGCTGATAAAGGTATTTTGGAGTATTTCCTACCGAGAGAATTTTCACCGGAGTAATAAGGATATAGTTCTTGATGTGCCAATGTGGTATTGCCGTCTGCATAAACACCCACTTCTATGGTACCGGGATTCCATTTGTTCGGTGCTCTGAGACGAAAAGCCATCTCATATAATCCTGAAGGGTAATGGAAAAAAGGACCGTGGAAGATAAACCGAGGTTCATCCTCTGTCCATCCCCACAAGGCCTTGTTGCGGTTAGCTTTGGCATCAGTAACCGTCATGGCCATGTTTGTGTGAAGCTGCTCAGTTTGAATAACCGTTTCTGTTTGTACGCACTGCACGTCAGGCATCCAGACAATGGATTCCGGACGGATTAAGCCTTTTTCCGTATAAGCGGCTGCGTACAAGACCAAAGGCTGGTCAAGGGTAAATATACACTCTGGCCGTTCACCTTCGCTGAGATGTGGAAAGTGAACCGGTTGCAAAACACGCTGCTGAATCGTATTCCCAAAGCGGTCTTCAACCGCAAGGGTTACCGGATCGGGAAAACTTGTCTGGCTGAAACGAAAACTGACTCGATGCCGCCCTTTTTCAAAATAGCCTAAATAAAATCTTCCATTTGGAAGTTGCGGAGTAAGTACAAGTTGAGATGATCCCACCGAATCGATCAAACCGGTGACCGGCTTAATGTGACCACTTTTTTCAAGAACCAATCTTCCGGATTCCTGATGAGTCACCACAAAACCATTTGCAGCAGCATTTTCATAATTAGTTCGAATAGAGTTCATTTCTTCAGGATGAACCTTGTGAAAATCCAGCAATATCGCATCGGCTGACTGCCACTCATATAATGAAACGGTTTGAATTGAAGGATCGTTAAGAGCGTTTCTGGCCATATCCGGTATGGCTATTTTTTTATTTTTATATTGAGAAAAAAGATGATTGCCATAAATCGGTTGGTCCAAACGGGCGGCAAAATATTTGAATCCAATGTCCTGGATAACATAATGATCCCATATATATTGACCGTGTAAATAGTCTTGAAGATAAAGAAGCGGATGGTTGCCTTGAAATTCAGTTAATCCAAAATAATAGGCCGCTCCTTTCTTCCTAACTTTTTCTATCCATGGCGAGTTATCCGTTCCTTTTGCAGGATAATTGGCGAGATGCCATCCATTCCGGTTGATGAAATAAAAAAACTCCGGAGTATGCATCAAGTCGTCTTTGACGGCGATGAGTTCATTTTCAGGAACAAGCTGTCTCAGGGCCAGAGCATCGTCGTAGTAATAATAGAGTTTGCCATAATAGTTGCGGGAAATAAGCAGACTGAATCCTAAAATTGCAGTGATAAGAGGGAGCAGCACAATCCAATTGTAGGAAAAATGCAAATAGGAGTTCAACCAATGTCCAAGTTTGTCGCATCCGATGGCTGTAATGATAGCTGCAGGTGGGATCGCCAATAGTGAGTAATAGGTATGCCCGATATGATGACCGGGAATGGCCAGGTAAAATACAGCAACTCCGGCTACCCACCAGCCCAGCAAGGCACGGCCAGGCCAAGGATAAAACAACCGCCAAATCCCTATAATAAAGGGCAGTAAACCCACATACGCAAGAATGCCATCAGTGAAACGCATACCAATGGTGGTCCAGAATTCAAAAGAACTCCAGACAGAAAAAAGGTGACGTTCCACAGAAAAGTTTTTAAAGTGCCACATAAAGGTCGCCCCTGTTTCTTCAAAAAAAGTTTGCGCATGGGCATACCATAAAATGGCCGGCACGATGACTATCGAGGCATATATCCAGTTCTCTTTGTTTAAGATAAATGTTTGACCTTCTTGTTTATACAAAATCCAAGACAAAGGTAATACAACAAGCAGGCAGGGAGGTTTCAACAAAACGCCCAAAGCCAATAAAATCGCTGAGCAATAAAACCAGACATTTTTTGATTCTCCCATCCAGCGTAGAAGGCAGCTGATCGATGCCGTGGAAAAGAAAACCATCATCATATCGGGCTGATACGTCCGGCCGAAATAAACCGCTAGGGGGGATGCGGCAAAAAACGCGGCGGCTAATAGCGCAATGCGCCGGTTGATCGTTTGCCTCACAATATCCCAAATGGCCAGTATCGCACCGGCAGAACAGAGTATAGTGAGTAATCGCCCGAATATTTCGGATGGCCATAAAATTCTGTAAATCCATGACAGAATATAAGGATAAAGAGGAAATTCCATTTCGGCATGGCCGTGAGGGCCAATCCAGTCCACTTCCGGATAAAGAAATGGGAGATTGTCTTCATGATAATTCCTGGCCAAAGCCGCCGTTTCAGTTTGGCGCCAGTAATTCAAATCATAAAGCGGATTTGTGACACCATATAATCGAATGCATACAGCCAAAATCACAATTGAAATGATCGGCCAATAACGGGAAGAGTCGGAAAGCGCCTTGGTTAGGCGCGGCTCTCCACGTTTAGAACGATTTTTCATTCAGAATTCTCCTTATCTTCACGTATGTGCATCCCGCGAGAAAGAGGATCAGAGGGAATTGGTTGAGAAATGAATTGAGGCGCCGGATGGCACTTTCGGCCACAGAAGGGACATGATTTTCTATGTTTGGCTATACTGATGGCTGAACACAATTCCTTTTTCATATCTTCACATCCGGCTTTAAAACATACTTATACTTAAGCGAATATATATAAATTTTATAAGATGGAAATTTCAGTTAAAGAATATCAAGTTTTCCAATTGACAAAAGGGTTAGTTCACACGGATCAAAAAAAATCAAAATATTTCTTTGTACAAGTTTTTACAAGTAAATTATATACGAAAAGAACCTTGTTGTTACACTCTTTGTTGAACAAATCTTTAAGAGGTGTTCAGTTGTGACAAGCAGGATACTACAAAGTTATCAAACTACCAAAGACGATGATCAGGTTTCACTTTATTACGTCGAGCGGATATTGGAACAGCTTGAATTAGGGTGTTTCAAACTGGCCAAACAAACATTTGAAGTGCGGAAGACCAAATATTATGAATTGCTCAAGCCCGAGCATTTTTCTTATTTAAATGAGCGTGTTCACTGCGAAGATGATTGGTCCGAAGAAAAAGAACAGCAATGGGTAGACCGTTTGCGGAATGCGTGGAGTTTTGGCGTGACGAAGATTGTGCATGATATGGCTCATGAGATTCTTTTGCACCATGACCATAAGCCGGAAGAATGTTCCAATCATAGTATTTGTGAAGAAATCGTGGACATTCTCGCAACCAACAATTCAGATTATATCGAACCGGATGAAGTAAATATCAACACGTTTATAAATCCCAAAGTGGCCTTCGTTGTGGATCAGCGGCGTTCAAAAACGAATAATCAGCGGATACTGGAAGGGAATCCCGGATTTAACTTGACGGATGCATTGGGTCAGCGATATCGTTGTTTTATCAAGCAGATTTCCGATGTCAATATCGGTGATCAATTGAATTTAAAGATCACCAACATCCCTGGCTTGATGCTGACCGATAACAAAAGGCATGAAAAAATCATTTATTTGGAACCACGGGTTATACCAGGAGAATTAATTGAGGTTGAACTCTCCAATATCTCTTACACCGGCAACAGCTTTACTTTCCGCTATCACAGTTACGATGGTTTTCTTTGGTTCAAGCGAAAGGGGGTAAACAAAGAGGTGTTTAATAAAAACACGTTGAACGCCAATGATCGAATTATTGCCAAAGTGATCTATACAACTGAGGAAGAAAAACGAAGCAAAAAAGGGAATATATCCCGCTTGGGAATCATAAAAGCCATCCCCGTTAAACGGGCCGGGATGGAATCGAACCAGGCGTTGAATCAAGATACCGGCGTTGCCAGAGTTCTAAACTAAGAAGAATCCATAATTGATTATTATAATCTCTTCTCCCGTCTTGATGATCCATTATAATGCGGCGGACCTGCCGGGGGTTAAACAGCCCCCGGCGGTTCGTGGTAGCCTCCGAACACACATCCTCTATAACTTCTCGTAATTCATGTTTAAACCATTCACCCACTGGGACATCAAAGCCGTGTTTTCTGCGGTGTAAAATTTCAGGTGGAAGAAGGTCTTTAAATGTTTCCTTAAGAATCCATGAGCATATCCGCCGGTAAACCGTGACGCAAATCCACCCATAACATCCTGTTCAATTCCTCCTGGTGAGGTAATTCATCATACAATTTTCGGCGATAATCACGTGGTTGATTGAAATTGATTTGTTCTCGAATGTCCGGATTCAACATAGGATGCCGCAAGGCATCCTCGAAATGAATCGCCCATCCCAAATGACGTTCAAAAGCATCCGGATCGAATCCCCGAAAGAATTTTTTCACTTGCCGCAGCAGGTCCATCCAATAATTGGCCCTGGATTCAGGAATATGGGGTACGACTGAATGAGAGACGTATCTTAAAAGAGGGGAGGGAAGCCAAGAACAAAAACGGCGATAGTATTCCGCCTGGTATTTGCGGTATCCTGCAAAGATTTCATCTCCCCCGTCACCTGAAAGAACCACTTTTCCATATTGCGATGCCAGTTTGGAGACATAGTAGACCGGTAGGCAGGAAGAGTCGGCGAGCGGTTCATCCAACTGCCAAATTATATCATCAAGCGCTTCCAGTAAGTCATTCGGAGCGAGAATTTGCTCATGATGGTCTGTTTCAAAACGCCGAGCCATTAACTGGGCTTGCTGAGTTTCGTCAAAAAGTGTGTGTCCTTGAAATCCTATTGAAAATGTTTTAAATCCAGGACCGAGAAATTCTCTCATCAATCCCACCAGAATGCCCGAATCGATCCCCCCTGAAAGAAACGCCCCGACCGGCACATCGGACAGCAAATGTTCTTGAACCACTTCGCGTAAACGATCTCCCAGTTCGTGTTTTGTAGAGTCAATGTTTTTTATATCATTAGGGATAATCGTTTCGGAAGATTGCCAATATGTTCGTGTTTGAACCTGTCCCTCTTGATAGATTAACATTTCACCTGGGAAAAGCTGTTTGACTCCTTTTAGCATTGTAAAAGGTGCAGGCGTGGCAAGATAAGCCAAAAATAAGTTCAGCGCTTCATAATCGATTTCTCTAGAAACCTCCGGATCGCAAAGTATGGATTTAATCTCCGAAGCGAAACGAATGGCTTTGCTGTCAAGATGGTAATATAAAGGTTTGATCCCCAGCCGGTCCCGGGCTAGTATAAGCCGTTGTCGCGGACGGTCCCACAAAGCCAGAGCAAACATACCTCGGGTATGCTCAAGAAACTCAATATCGAATTCCCGATATAGATGCAGGAAACTCTCGGTATCGGATCCGGTGCGGTATTTGTGGCCTTTTGAAGATAGGTTGTGCTTGATTTCAGGGTGATTGTACAACTCACCGTTATAAACGATCCAAATGTTTCCATCTTCCGTAGACATCGGCATATGGCCATCATTTAATCCCAAAATCGACAGCCTTCGTGAACCCAACCCTATGGAGCCGTCGATTAATTGGCCTTCATCATCAGGACCTCGATGCCTGATGACCTCGGTCATTTTTCTTAATAATTCTGGCTCGACCTGTTTTTGTCTGTCGCTGTATAGTATGCCGCAAAGTCCACACATAAATAAATTCTTTTCAATACAGAGTTAAATGGAAGGGCGAATCTCCTGAATTTGTCTCAAAACTATGTTAGATGAGGAGGATGCCACAACATAGGGCAAACACATAGGTTTACCCCTACCATATGTAGGGTTAAACCCATGTGTCTAACCTGTTTTGAGACAAACCCTCCTGATGAGCCATCTCGCCCTCCCGAGGCATATTAGTTATTTAATCACTTTATACAGAATCCTGTTGACTTTCCCAGGATTTGGCTGAACGAACGGCATCTCCAACGGTAATGGGTGAAGCCTGATAAAGTCCGGTGATTTGGTTTTGCCTGACATTCAAGTGACCGCGCTGCTTATCCGCACCGACTGTATCGCTCTGATATACCTGGGCTAACGTGGCTGAAAGAACGGTTTGTTTTTGAGGTTGGTCTTTTTTCAAAGGAGACACAAGAGTTATTTTTTCCTGAACGTGAACCGCCTCCACTTCGGCTTTCAGCAATTCCAGGCGTCCAAGAGATTCTCCCGTTTGTGGATCACTGATTTCATCCCCTTCTTCATAAATAAAGAAATGATCCCCCACAGAAACCCCTTGTTCCATTCCCAGGTTGATTACCAGCCGTTGATCATCCAATATTCTCACAATATGTCCATGAAGAAACTCCGTCATGGCTTTTCTCCTTTAGAATAGGGGCACGATCTTCATGCCCCTGAATATACATAAACCATTATAACTGGAGATCAACGTACTCGCTCCCAAATAGGTGTTTCCAGACCTTCTTTGGTTTTGCCGAGAACAACAGGGGCGATCCCGCAAATCTCGCAAAGGTATACCAGCGATTGTACCTTGTCGCCATCCACGCCTAAAACATGATTGCATGGAAATACTTCGGCAAACTCATCAAAAGTGCATTCCAGTTTGGCGTGCACGTGCGGCCAGGTCGGGTTGGTCATATTATTGAGTTTTTTGCGCTGAGCGGCGGGAAGTCTTTCAGATTCACCACGCACGATTACCATATACGGCTTCTCATCCCACAATCCCAGCCGCGCAAATGTCATTTGCCCTGGTGCGGCATCGAACTCAACCGATGCCCCCCCCGCTTTGAAATAAAATTCAAGCGCAGGATGGAAGGTGATGGATTTGAAATTGTTCTCAGGTTTCATGCTTTTAGCCGCAAACCAGCTGGCGTGGTTTCCTGAATTGCACCAATCCCATATGTCCAGATCAGGGTGATACAGCCGCACATCCATGAACAATGTTGGAAGACCTCCACTGATATATTTCATCAGCTGCATTGTCACGGCGGCATAGGCATCCGCTTCGGTTGCGCAGACGATGGATTCTTTCGGCCCATTCCAATCGTAAGGATCGTTCATTAGCATCTCGGGAACATCTCCCAGACAGACATGTTCCGTCAATTCACGCTGCCCCTTGAGACCGCAGAAGTCAAAGCCTTTGTCTTCATTGACTTCCCGCATGGCTAAATAAAGAGCAATCTGGTTTTCCAGAGTTTCCGGAGTCAACATCTTGCCGTCGTATTTTAACCGTTTCCCTAAGAGTTTCTCGAACCATTCCCGGCCTTCTTTTACTTCGTTTTTATCGACGGTTTCCATGACTTTCAGCAGCCACAGCTGATCGATTTGACGGACAGTCGTGCCGAGGCATTTCAATGTTGGGGTCAAATGAGCAAAGCCGGTTTCCATACCCATCGAATGCCCGCCGTAGCTTCCCAAAACCTCATTTTTGATCGTCGTAGCAGCCTGGCTGGCGCGAATCCAACTTAATACCTTGTTTTGTGTTTTTTTATCTTCTAAATCGCCGATAATCCTGTGGGTACGCTTTCCCGCCTGCCGTAGAGCTCCATCAGTGGCTAGAAGACCGACATTTCCCGGAAACTCTCCATTATTGTTGGATAGGCTTAAAACCGGCACATCCCCAATACTGTTCAAAAAAGGCCAGCAAAGAAAAGGGAAATTCCAAACGTTGTACAGCATGATGACTTGTTTTACATTGGCTCGAGCGAGTTCTTCACCAACTTTCTGAGCTGACCGGACACCAGTGATAATCTCACTGCCGGTAATGATTTCCGGAGCCGAATCATCGATGTTTTTAAGGTTCTTTTTGATAAAGTCGGCCCATGCGTTCACAACGGACATATTTTCCGGATTATTTTCTTTCCATACATGTTCCCGTTCATCATTTAACATGGCTATGCCAATAGGAGTAGTGCGCATTGTTGTCCTCCCTTTGCCGCTGCGGCGAAAAGATAGTAGTTGTATACAATAAGCTTCTTTATAATGGCTAATTTATGGAAATTTTTGAAGTGGATAGCAAGGATTATATAAAATCAAGAAAAATTCCCCCTCATTTTATTCAAGTATGAGGGGGAATTTCTTTTTTTGATGATGTAATCTTATAAGGTGAACGGAACGGCGGCTGCCGGTTCAATCACTCTGAATGTAAGACTTTCAGTTAAATAAAGTTCGATTTTCTCACGGTCGTGGTTGGCATAACCAATTGACAAATCTTGACCAATGGTTAATTCGAAATCTCCGCCTCGTGCCGATATAAGCACACCTCCTTCTACAGCGGGGCTCCATAGCGTGTCTCCACCGAGAAGTAGCTGATCGATCATCTTTTGTGGAGGATAACCACATCCGACTGTCCGGTTCAAGATTTCATAAGGTTTAGTCCCAAGCACCAATGAATATGGACCGGGTATTCCCTCCTGTTTGAGGACGATTACTGCTTCAGCAACCGATTTTGGAAATTGATCGGCTTCATTGGATAATTGAATGGCGGAATGAGGCGAGCTATCCAGAATTCCACCGATTCCTCCATCTTTAAATCCATTGAAGATGGCCATGTCTTCAAATTTGGCGATTTTTTTAGCCGCTGTTTCCAGAGGTTCAAGGTCAGCGTCCTTTGAACCGCGTTCAATTGTATCCACTTCCATTTGGTTCAGGAAAAAAGGTATTCGCAACTCTATTAAAGGCAATACATCACGCTTCCCCCAGTGAACATCTTCAATGGGTTCATTTTGAACTACCTTGAGCTTGCCGAGATTGACCGCCGCCTGTTCCCACCCATTCGGGCCATCGACATCGACGAGTTTCCGAGCGGTTAAAAAAGTGCGCAGCACATCCTTGGCGGTATCTTCTATTTCACTCCAGGCATCTTCTGTTATAGGTGCAAAAGAGCGTCTGAGAATATCAACCATTTATTTTTCCTCCTTTTGGATTTTTCCTATTCCGAGCGTCCCCCCTTGTTTCCCTTGGGATTCAGTTTGAGTTTCTTCGCCTTCTTCCTCTCCATTTTCCAATTCAGTAATCGGGTCTCTCGTAAAGAGATAGGTTCTGAGTTCTTCGTCGAATTTTGGCATATGCCGCCGCAGCCATTCGAGGCACATCACGGCATGTTCGATTTCTTCATCACGATTATGGGCCAGTATGGCCTTGACAGACTCATCCTGGGTAACGTCCACCCGTTGGTGATACCAATCCACTGCTTCCAATTCTTCAATAAAACTCGCTAAAACTCGATGGATTTCTTTGGTCTCTTGAGAAAGTTCAGCTTCTGATTCATGATAGCCGGTTGGCATTCCCTATACCTCCTTTTTGAATATTGTTTATTATTCGTTCACAAGTATTAAACCGATTTTAAAAATAAAATTACTTATTTATTCAGTATAAATGATATATATATTTCATTTAATGGGAAGAAGTCAAATAGTCTGGATATAGATACCTTGAATAGCAGACCGATTAAAATTTGGGTGGAGTAAGCAACTTTCGCATATCTTTCATCTCATAATTTTCAGGATATTGGATTTTGAATAAATTCGAAGCGAATGGTGGATTGATTACAATGTTCCGAACCCATTCTTCAATATAGAATTTTTTCCCGGATTGAGATATTACTGTTGATGAATGATGGACGTAGGCAAAATTATCCACTCCGGTCTCTTTCCAATCATAAGTTATTATTCGATTGTTTTCTTTGATTTTGGTTAACTGCAATTTTTTATTCAAAAACAATGTAACAGTCGCAGAGACTCCTGGAAGTTGCGTATCAAACATCTTTGTCCCATCTTGTTGTATCATATGGCCTTCACGGCTTGCATTTTGAATAAGATCACTCACGATCTTGTTCTTATACAAACGGCCGGCAAAAACTAGGGAAATTCTATCAAGCTGATTGGCATCTATTCTTTGAACAGAAATCCGTTTTTGCTTGTGATCAATGGTTGTCACTTTTTCTTCCTCATAAAGCGTAACCAGTTGAGGGGAAGAAAACTTAGCAGGCTGGCTTGAACTGAATATCGATTTGGCCAAAATCTTGTTCTGGACAATATCGGCAAAAATCTGCCGCCAGACGAACATTTCTTGAGTGGCATCTGAGACTGGCGGATATAATTGTTTGGTCTCCGAACCATTCCTCATCATGGTTCGGCTTTGAGTTAACAATTTAAGTTTCTTTACTTGATCAGTATCCAAACAAGTGATGCCGCTATACGATGGAATGGAGATAATATGCGCCAAAAATAAACAGGAATAAAAGAAAGTTTTGAGGGTACATAGTTTATTCATCATATTGATACTTAATGATTTATATTTAATTGCTTTATATTATTTATAATGAAAAAATGCTCCTGATTTATTAATGTCTGATTACATTTTTGCCATTATTTTAATCCGGCTATACATGAATAACGATTCCATTGATTCGTAACATATTATAAAGTATAATAATAAGTTGTTTTCTCTTTTTGGCGCGTCGTTTCTTATGGATCCTGTTTAACGGCGGCTTTTGTTAGTAATGGGTTGAGGTATATTGAAATTTTACCCCAAATTATCCTGCCGTTTGAACCCATGCGCCATTTTTACTCCGCTTAAATCGGGGATATTCATGTTATTTTAATCTCATTTCTATGAATTTGGAGCCATGTAAATGTATGCCCAAAATGAACGGATAAGACCGATCAACATTGAAGA
>CAZXSQ010000190.1:9802-11979 GCA_964643335.1 uncultured bacterium | reverse complement strand
GTTTTGCAGTTTGAATATTGCGGAACGTCGCCTGCCGCAGGACGGGCATTTCAGGAAGGTGCTTCTTGGGGATGAAATCAACATTCGTGTTTCTACCATCCCCACACGGCTTGGTGAAAAAGTGGTGATGCGCCTGCTGGATCAAAAAATCGCGACCACGACACTGGATCGTTTGGGGATGCGTGAAGAAGCTCTGCAGCAATACCGAAAAGCCATTACAGCGCCGCACGGCCTGATTCTGGCGACCGGGCCTACCGGGAGCGGGAAAACCACGCTGCAGTACGCTTCTCTGCAATTTATCAATGATGGTACTAAAAATATCGTGACGGTTGAAGACCCTATCGAATATGACCTCGAAGGAATTTCGCAGATTCAACACAACACGGCTACCGGATTAACCTTTGCCACCGCCCTGCGTTCAATTCTCCGCCAAGATCCGGATGTTATTATGGTGGGAGAAATTCGTGATCAGGAAACCGGGAATATCGCGGTGAATTCTGCATTAACCGGTCATCTGGTTTTATCGACGCTGCATACGATTGATACGTCGACGGCGCTTTCGCGGCTTATTGACATCGGGGTGGAGGTGAAACTCATCAGTTCATCTCTGCTTATTGTGGTGGCTCAGCGGCTGGTTCGGAAATTATGTCCTCATTGTAAAAAGCACAATTCACCCTCGGCCAAAGAGATCAAGCAACTCGGCAATGAGGGGAGTATGCTCGAGGGACAGCCGGTATTCCGGGCGAGAGGCTGCCGTGAATGTTCCAATACCGGTTATCTGGGCAGAACCGGAATCTATGAAATACTGGTTCCAAATTCAGAGATCCGTGAATGCATCGAAAACGAAAGCAGCACATCACACATTCGAAAAGCTTCCATCAAAAACGGTATGCGGACTTTGCGCGAAGAAGGTGTCCTTAAAGCACTCTCAGGCATTACTTCCGTCGAGGAAGTCATCCGAGTTACTACAGAAGATGTGTTCGCTGAAGAACCTGAATCGGAGATGGAGCCTCAACTGGATAACAACCGGATAATTCCCCTGGGGGGGAAGGGGTGATGAGTTTACGGAATCTCGGCTGGAGATTAAACCAGCCGCGTTTATTCGATGTATTTCCCACCTTGCCTCCAAAGACATTCAAACGACTATCTAATATGCTTCAAATACGCGACATCTGATGTAATTAATAATTCTCATGAGCTTATGTCCTCCTGAGAATAACAAGAACACGGGATAGGAGGTCTCCTTAATGAAACGAGTTTTTTGTTGGTTTATGCTGTTTATGCTTTCGTCTTTGTCTTGTTTGGCTTTAGAACCTGATATTCGAATTGATTTTTCAGAAGGGACTGATGTTGTGCTAATGGGGCCGGGATTTGGTTCCATTCCGGAGGCGGAATTGACATTGGGTGATATTCCGGCAGATAACGCATTCGAAGGAGCGACGGACGGCATCGGGGCCATTATCGACGCCGATCCGGGTGAAGGGCTTATGATTTTCGGGCCGGTGATTGAGACCAACAAGATTGCGTTGATCCGCTGTGTGGTCCGGACAAACAGCACCAATGCCAATGTGGGGATTGCCACCATCGATCAAGGGCCGGATGAATATGTGGCTACCAATATTCCCAATAACAGCGACGGATTTCTTGATCAATACAAGCGAATTTCTATTTTCTTTATTCCGCCCTCGAGCGGACTGCGGCCATTGGTGCAGATAATGAATAATGGGGAACAGCCGATTACTGCGTATGTGGACAATTTTGAAATCTTTCTGCTTGAACCGGACGAGTATTACAACAGTCGGTTTTTGGACGGCGATAATAGTGATCCGGACGTCATCAGTATTTCGCCCACGGAACCGCCGCTGGATGAGCAGACACCTACCCCCAGTCCCTGAGCCGACTGCCACACCGGTAACGGAACCGGAAACAATGGTCATTGATATTCCGGATTTACCATCAGGAGCCAAACCGTTGGAGATGGCCTTGATTCCAGCAGGTTTTTTTATGATGGGGTCTCCATTGGATGAACAAGGTCGAGAGGACGACGAAGGACCGGCGCATCAAGTCACTCTGACACAAGATTTTTATATTGGGATATATGAGGTAACCCATGCGCAGTACAAAGCAGTAGTAGGAGGGAAACCGGGTCAAAGTCCCAATATGGGTGATGACTTTCC
>CAZXSQ010000190.1:0-9792 GCA_964643335.1 uncultured bacterium | reverse complement strand
CTGTAATCGTTTGAGTGAAATGAAAGGATTAACTCCGGTCTATACAGAAAGCGGTGATTGGCCAGCGAATATGGATGCCAATGGCTACCGGCTGCCGACAGAGGCGGAATGGGAATACGCCTGCCGGGCGGGGACAAACACAAGGTTCTATTGGGGGGATGATCCGAATTACACGGAGATCGATGAGTACGCCTGGTATTTGAGGAATTCGGAAGGTGGTGTTCATGAAGTGGGACAGAAGCTGCCCAATAATTTCGGGTTATTCGACATGAGCGGCAACCTTTGGGAATGGTGTACGGATTGGTATGTTGAGGATTATCCTGATTCAGCTCAAATTGATCCGGTGGAGTCTGAATCCGGTTCGGATCGGGTAGACCGTGGTGGTGCCTGGGGCAACCTGCCGCAGGAGTTGCGTTCAGCGAATCGGGGGAGGTTTGAGCCTTTGTTGGATATTAGTTCGCTTGTGGGGTTTCGGGTTGTTCGGCGGTAGGGAGCGTTTCGTGGTTCCATGTTCCACTAATTTAATCACGGAGAGCATAAATAACCGGTCGGTATTCAAGTCTTCTCTGCTACGGTTTCGGATTATTTCCACCAATTCATTGATAGCTTGTTGTATGTGCTGCAAGCGAACCCAATCACTTTTCTTCATAAAGAACCTCGGCGGAATCCACTACTTCGTCACGAAAATACCGGCTTAAATCTTCGGCAGTACGTATTTCCACTTCTCGATCGAGATGTTCCATCATTTCACACTCCATTCCTGCCAGATCGATCAATCCTGGTTCCTCACCGGGTAGAAATTCTACAAGAAGGTCGATATCACTCTCCTCCTTCATTTCTCTCCGTAATGCGGAACCAAAGAGCGATAGTTTTCGAATATGATGTTTGTGGCAAAATTTCTCTAATTCCTTAGGGGAGATGTTCAACACCGGATTAACATTGATCGTTGTGGTCATAAGAATTTCTCCATGAATTGCATAATTCTATCGCCTTGATTATCCGTAATTATACCATCTAATTCCAGTGTATAGTGGCCGGTTCTCTTTGGTATTGATTGATTATTATAGTACACTATACGAATTAATGATCAGTTCCGGATTTGTTTTGTGTGGACAGCAGAAGGTCCTGAGCGAGTGGAGATAGCAGATTATCACTAATCGAAGAAGGAGAGAGTAATGGTACGTATTCCAACAAACGGGCCACCGACACACCCTGGCGAGATGCTTATGGAAGAATTTCTCAAACCGCTGAATATGACACAAATGGAATTGGTGGAAAAGATCGGTGTTTCGTATCCGCGGGTGAATGAGTTGATTCATGGAAAGCGGGGCATGACCCCCGATACGGCTCTCCGTTTGGAGCAGTTGCTAGGAATGGAAGCACAATTTTGGCTTAATCTGCAACTGGCGTGGGATCTTTATCATGTGATTCATTCCCCAGTTTTGAAAGAGATAAAGAAGATAAAACGGTTGGCTGAGTTGGTACATGACACAGGCGGGGATGTCTGCTCTACCCTGTAAAACTAGCCCGCTCAAGCAGCCGGATTAAGCCGGGCGGAATTTATCACAGCGTTATCCCGCTTCGAAGTTTCTCCTATGCAGGAAACGGCTGAGGAAATTCGCTAAACGCTTCTTCATCGACCATGTGGGTAAGCGCGGAAAGATCACTGTTGGCTTTTTTCAACAGTACACGGGCCGTATCAATGTCTTTCATATACAACTTTCCCTTCCCGCAACGCACGAGCGGCCACGTTGTTTATGGAATTCTGGCGCTGTTCAAATTCCTTTGGATAATAGAGGAGGATGTCTATTGGTACCATAAATTTTCCTAAGGCCTTCCAAATCCGTGCCATTTCTTTTCGTCTGCTTCTTTCAGGACCAAACGGTTTTGAATCGACTATCAGAAAATCTACATCAGAATTTGGATTGGAATAATCTTTTGCGTGGGAGCCAAAGAGGATGATTTTTTCGGGATTAATTTCTTTCACGATGGTGTCTACCATTTGTGATATGGTTTGGTTGATTATTTCATTCATGGTGCGATGTCCTTAAAGGTGCAGGCGGGGACGCCTGCTCTACCCAAGATGCAGGCGGGACGCCTGTGCCTACCTGGTATTATACATCCAATAATTGGTTGGAATCAATGTAATATTGTATGAAGGAGGTTGGGATTTTGTTGGTGGGTTGGTTTTCTCTAGCCATAATTTGAAAGTGTGTATAAGATGGAGGTATCTAATTTTATAGGTGTCTATTTAAAATTATTCAGGAGAAAGAGATGTTTAGAAAATTTATTGGAGCCATTTTGATTGTTGTATTTACTTTGCCTTTAGGTGTGAATGCTGATGAATATCCCATCAAAACTAAACCGCCGTTGGATCAGGATAACTCGATTCGGAATTATCTGATGAAAGAGGCCAGCGAGGTGACCCATCATTCGCTGGATGTCATTGATACGCTTGAGGATTGGAAGCGTGTCAGGGAAAAACGGTACGACCAATTTCTTGAGATGATGAGTCTGACCGATGTTCCCATGACTGGTGAACGTCCGCCGCTGAATGTCCAGATTGTCAACGAGATTCAACAGGATGGTTTTAAAGTCATCAGTTTGTACTATGAATCACTTCCTGATTTGTATGTTCCGGCTGATCTTTATATACCCGACAATATCACCGAACCCGCGCCGGGTGTGATCTATGTCTGCGGACACTCGCGCACACAGAAAGTGCGTTATCAGACGCATCCACGCAAATTTGCCCGGTTAGGATTCGTGTGCTTGATTCCCGAAACGATTCAATGGGGTGAAGTGGAAGGCTCACATTGGGGATGCTATGCCGAAGGACGTTTTAACTGGTATAGCCGCGGGTATACGCCTGGTGGAGTTGAGTTGTGGAATGCGATTCGCGGTCTCGATCTGCTATGTTCTCGTGAAGAGGTTGATCCCGATAAGTTGGGAGTGACCGGTATCTCCGGCGGCGGGGCGTATACCTGGTATCTGGCGGCTGCCGATCCCCGGATCAAGGTTGCCGCTCCGGTCTGCGGAACGGGGACGGTGGAAGCGCATGTGCATCAACGAACCGTGGATGGCCATTGCGACTGCATGGTGCCGATCAATACCTATTTGTGGGATGTTCATGATATGGCGGCTTTGTATGCGCCAAGACCGTTGATGGTTTGCTCGGCTAACCGTGACGGCTTGTTTTCAATGGAGTCCATCAAACAGTCTTTTGAATACATGAAGAAAATTTATGAGCTTTATGACGCCACGGATCGTCTGCATTTGATTTTAACGCCCGGCGGGCATTCGTATCATGAAAAATCCCGCACGGCTATTTTTTCGTTTTTTATCAAACACCTGATGGGGAAGGATATTCCACCGGAAGAAGTTGGCGATATCAATCAATCGGAAGACGATTTGTTGTCAGCGGATCAACTGCGTGTGTACCGTGATGGGCCGCCGGAGGATGACCGGACCGAGACCATTCATTATTCGTTCCAGAAGATGGCGGAATTTCCCGATATAAAATCGATGAATGACTTGAAATCCCATAAAGAAAAAGTAATCCAATTCTTAAAAGAAAAAACATTCCTCCATTTTCCAGAAAATCCTCCGGAACTGGGGATAAGGAAAGAGTTTCGGGCGTTGAACGGTGGTGGTCATAATGTCTATAGCTTTGTTTCAGAAGAAGGATACCGCCTGAAAGTGGATTGGCGTTGGCGTGAAACACCGGATGAAAAGCGTCCTGTTTTGCTGGTGCTGCGCAGCCCTAATGAAGAACGCTGGGCGTCACAGGGATTCAGCAACGGCCTAACACGCACTTGGAACAGAGCGTTCTTTGAAGTGAGAGGCGTGGGTGAAACCAGCTGGGGGCCTGCTATACAATGGCATGTACGGCGGGCAGCAGCTTGGGCCGGAAGAACGGTTGCCTCGATGAGAGTGTATGATGTACTGCGCTGCCTGGAGACTTTGCGCCAACTGGACGGAGTCGATCCCGATACAATCGCTATAGCGGCCAGGGGTGAGATGACGGCTATTGCTCTGTATGCAACACTACTAGATGGAAATATCCATGCCCTGTTGATCCAGAATCCCCCGCCGACTCAAGATGCGGAAAGTTCAAAAGACGGCCGGGGAGAAGCCATCGAGATGCTCAATTGCCTTCGTATAACAGACCTCCCACAAGTTGCCGGGATATTGCACCCAACAAAAGTGTATTATGTCGGAGAGCCTCATTCAAATTACGAGAAGGCGATGGGAGTCTATAAAACGATTGGGTTTGAGGAGGATACCGGGGTTCTTGAGAGTGTGGCGGATTGGAAGCCGTAATTAGTTCCATGGGGGGTACCGTGGGTTTACACCCACGGTTACGTGATGTCATCCCTACGGGATTTTTTTGGATTTAGAAAAGGGGTTTATAAGGAGGGTGGCAAGTGTGACTCCTACTATCAAGAACATCTCCAAATCGTTGTAGGCGACCACGGGAAAGGATTCGATCCCGCTGTGATTGACCGTTTCGATAATAAGTCAGGCGGGGGCTTCGGGTTGATTAGTATCCGTGAACGCATTCTATCCTTGAATGGACGGTTTGATATTGACAGCGAGATTGGCAAGGGCACCAAGTTTACCATGATTGTACCCTTGAAATCAGATGAGACTGAGGAAACGGCTACTCGTGGGTAGGACAGGCGGGACGCCTGAGCTACCGGTTTAGGGGTACCATTCCATTAATTGGACTTTGATGTTGGAGTCTTTTTCGACCAGTTTTTTGAATTTTTGGACATTGCTTCCGCGGTAATGGTAGGGGATGGCTACTTTGGGTTTGAAATCGAGTACTGCGCTGGCGGCTTGTTCGATGTCCATGGTGTAGGGCAGGTTCATGGGGATGAAAGCGATGTCGATGTTTTTCAGGCGCCGCATTTCCGGTATATCCTCCGTGTCACCGGCGATGTAGACGCGTTTTTCTTCCAGTGTGAGGATGTAACCGTTTCCTTTTCCCTTCTTGTGATAGCGCAGACGTTCTTCCGTGGTGTTGTACATGGGGATGGCTTTAATTTGGATGCCCTTAATTTCCTTGGTTTCGCCGTTTTTCATGACCACAGTTTTCGATTGATTCTGGCCGTTCAGTTTTTCATGGACCGAAGCGGGGGCAACGATTGTTGTTTTGTCCACCATAACGCCGTTGATGGTGTCCTGATTCAGATGATCGCCGTGATCGTGGGTGATGAGAATAAGATCGGGGGGAGGGAATTTATCAAAAAGAGCGGAGCTGCCCACCGGATCAACATAAAAAACTACATCATGGTAGGTCATAACAAACGTAGCGTGCCGGATGGGCTTGATCTGAATAGCGTCTTCGGACTCGGTCTCACCGGAGTTATCGGCGGAAGCAGAGACGGGAATGGCGGTACTAACGGCGAATAAACAACAAGCCAGCATGAGGATTGCATTCAGGGTTTTTGAAAACATGGTTTTAACCTCCTGAGTATGATGTAATGTTGGTTTGTATTTATGGTAGATTAGGTTTTTGGTGTGGGGAAGTTGGGGTATGGGTAATCTATGGATCCTCCCACCTTACAGGGATGTCATCTTTTTTATAATCTCTTTAAAAATGTGATTTATATTTGTTTATTTCGCTCTCAATATCCTTCCCTTCATAAAACCAGATGCTTCCCTCAGCGGTGACTGTCTCGCCCGGCGGGCAGTCTGGCAGGATTGGGTCGGAATGCATGCAGGGGACGTCTTCGTTTGCCCAAACGCGTCCGCAGTGGCTCCAAGCTGTGAGAATCCAACGATCCTTTTTTTCGGACTGTACGGCTGCGATAGGTTTTTGGAGAATTTTGTTTTCATTGGTGAGACCATTGAAATGGGGAGCGCCCTTGAGCATGATGCAAATCTGTGTTCGCAGGCCAGTCAGTGTCTCGTTTGTACCATTCTTTAGCCAGAGTTTCATATCCACACTGGAGGTCGAAGGCTGAATCGATGCTCCGAAACTGATTTTGTTGGGTAAAATTCTTTTAAAATGCAAGCATCCGTCAGACTCACGAGTCCAATCGATATTTTCCAGCGGAATATTCTGTTCGTCCCAGATGGTTGGGATGTGAGTATGCGCTAAATAGATTAATACCAAATTACTGAAAATTGCTTCAGGAAGGTCCACGACGATATATCCCGCTTGATCCCAAGGGAGAAAAATACCGGCCTTGGTTCCACGCTGTGGATCGATGGCTCCATCCAGGAAACCAATACGCGGATGGCGGCCACCGGGATAAGGCAGTACCAGGATTGAATCTTTTTGCTGAGGAGGCGGATTGATGTCGATATCATATTTTTCAACGAATCGTTTTAGTTCTGTCTCGCTGTAACCGGTTACCTTGGCTGTTTCATCCCAAGAGTAGCGATAGTATCGCAGCATGGTTTCCAGCCAATATTTCAGATCGGCGCGGGTAGCTTGTTTTTCCGCTTTTGAAAGGTGGCCCCATTCATCTTTTGCATAAACGGCCAAGCTGAAATTGATGTTAACAAATAGAATGAGAAGTATCAATATTGTTTTCATTGGCGGGAGAGATGGGTTGGACATAATATACCTCAAAGTTTGGATTATTTTGCACGTTTCCAGACTTCCATGGGGACGGCGCCGTGGGCGGCGTCGGTTACATTGAGCATTCGGTTGGTTGGTTCGATGGTCTGGCGTCTTTTTTCCATGGTTTTTAAGCGGTTTTCACCGAGGCGTTCACGATCAGCGTCGAGTTTACCCGCATAGCGGCGGACGGCGCCTTCTTTAAAGACCACCGGATCAATCAGGTCAATCCGCCTTTTGCGCAGGCGAAGTTGGATCAAATCGCCGGTCATTAAATAAAGAATGCCTCCTTTTTTATAAGCTTCCGGTGTCACGTGTCCGACTGCGGCGCCGTAGCTCACGCCTGAATAGCGGCCATCGCTGATAATCGACATGATTTTTTTCAAGACTGTATTGGAATTGATATGCTGCATGGGTGTGAACATTTCGGGCATGCCGAACACTTCTGGTCCAACCCCGGCAACGACGAGCGCGATACGCAAAGCGTTTTCTTCGATAAGGCGTTGAAAGAGGTCTTTTCGTTTTTCATAGCCGGTCAAATCGATATTCTTTTTGCCTGTGTTGCGTTTGTATATTTGAAATAATGTGACCCATGAAATTCTCGACTTCAGCAGAAAATCATCGAGCAGGTTGACGTTCAGCAGATTGGCTGTGGCATCCTCTTCGTTTTCACAATAAAGCACCACGGCGATTTTATCGTCGAAATCGTTCAGCTGTTGTTCGGGCATACCGCTGATTTTCACCACCGCCGTATCAAAAAAATTACCGGTCAGCACATCGATGCCGCTTGTGTCCCGTCTTGGTTTGGAAAGGATGATGGGATTATCCTTGACGTTGTCCGCTGAGAGTTTTTTACCGTCCCGTAATCGTTTTTTCCAGGTGACTCCTGCCATGGTTTGTGCATCTTCGATGACGGGCACTTTGTTTCGTTTCAATTCATAGAGAACCGTGTCTATTCCTCTAATCTTGTTTTCACAACATTGCTGGGCCAGAGCGAATATGTCTCTCCCTTCCGTCAGGCTGAAATTAAAGAGGTCGGGAATCTGCACCTTTCGCCGGATACGGTCGTAATCGCGGATACTGAATTGCTTTCCTGCGTAAATCATGCCGGAGACCAAGTGCATCATTAAATTGGTCGAACCGCCCATGGTGCTGTGAACGCGGACAGCGTTTTCGATATTTTTTCTGACAATATTGGATACGGAGTATTCCGGGTCGTTGCAGACGGACAGCATCGCTTCGACGGCTGTATCGATCTGCCCGAATGTTGGAGGCTCGGTCAAAAATTCGAGTCCGGGATGCACCATCCCCAAAGCACACACCAGATGACGGCTGCTGTTGCCGGTTCCGTTAAAGGCGCAAACCCCTCCCTTTGCGTCGCAGGTATTTACGGCCAATCTTTTTTCGAGTTCTTTATGCTTTTTTTGCGTAATAATGCCCGCCTGTACAGCCCGTTTAAATACGCCTTGAAAGGCCTGGTTGGATGAGCACTGCAGAATATAGGAGAGGGTGTGCTGAAGGTCTTCGCCGATGGCTGGATGGCCTGTATTTTCAGCCTTATCGGCGATCGCCATTAACTCCTGTTTTAAATCCTTGGGAATCGTGCCGCCTCGTAAAACATGGGCGGGTGCGAAGCTGGCGAAAACCGGAGCTTCTTTCCTCGCCTGGCGGGAAATGTCCAGCGAAGCGAGCGCATTCAGAATGGCAAACGGGGTTTTGTCGCATCCCTGAATGACAAAGGCGCCGTGGTAGGTGTGACCTTCCATCTGATTGATAACCATTGAAGAAACCAGGTTGCGGGACTGCAAAGAATAACACATTCCATGGTTGCTTTGGGCTGTGCCGTCACAAATAACGGGAATTCCGAAAACGAAAGGGACTCCGCCCCGCTTCCAGATGGAAGCCACCGCCTTCAGCATGGTTTCATGATCCATGACATGAGCGGGCTGGTCGGGCGAACCGGTAATCACGGCGACCCGCGGGGCGTTGTATTCCAGCCGGTCGTAAATATCTTCTAAACTAACGCCGTTGTCCAAACTATTCTGTTGCCGGGCCCGATCCAGCAGCATGGCAATGCAGATGCATTCATTCGCCTCGCCCTGCACTTCTCTTTCATAAGGATTGGTTCCTTTCCTGATGCGAAGTTTCGGTTTGGACTTTTTCTTTGCGGCCATGAGTAAATCCTCTTTCAAGAATTGATATAATATGAAGGTCAATTAAAGGGTACAAAAAATAGCACCTGAATTTAAGGTCAATAGGGCTTTCAAACAGGATTAAAAAGCAGTAAAACTCGGTACAAAATCCATGACATTGTAAAGTAGAGTCAGCATGGTACTATTTAGCTTCAAGATGACTAAACCAATATTTCGAGGGTCAAGGTAATGGATAAAGAGCATAAAAAAACTATTTCGCGGCGTGATGTTCTTAGAACGACAGGATCTGTGCTGCCTGCTTCCATCATCGCTCCCGGCTTGGTGCAAAATACCCTTGCAGCTGCGGAGGCGGAAACAGGCGAGATGCCGGTGAGGACATTGGGTAAAACAGGAGCTCGTGTGTCTCTATTGACGTTGGGGACGGGGCATCTGCGCGCTTCATTCATGGATGTGAAAAAAGTGGGTGATATTGTCGAGCGTGCTTTGGAACTTGGCGTAAACTCTATCGATACGGCACCCAATTACAGTGAGTCCGAAGACTTTTTAGGGCAGGTGCTTAAACCGTATCGTGAGAAGGTCTTTCTGGCAACCAAGACAGAAGAAAAAACCTATGAGGGATGCTGGGAACAAGTGAAGCAGAGTCTGAAGAGGCTGCAGACCGATTATCTCGATTTGGTCTACATCCATAATTTTGGATTGGAAGAACGTTTTCCGAGTGTGGAGGAGACTCTCGGGCCAAAAGGCACGCTGGCAGCCTTAAGGGAAGCCAAGGAGCAAGGGATTATCAAGCATATCGGTGCTTCGGGACATTTTTATCCGCAGCGGTTTAAGGTATTTCTGGAGATGGAAGAAATCGAAGTGCTTCTTCATGCGGTCAATTTTGTGATCCGTCACGTGTACAATTTTGAAGAGAAGATGTTTGAACCTGCCAGACAGAAAAACAAAGGGCTGGTTGCCATGAAGGTGCTTGGTGGTCCAGCGAACTGGAGAAAAGGGACAGCCCGGCTGGCCGGTGAACACTTGGAGACCGCCATCCGGTATGCTATCGGATTGCCTGATATGGAT
>CAZXSQ010000189.1:0-11986 GCA_964643335.1 uncultured bacterium | reverse complement strand
AACCAGTTAATAATTTCTCCCTGGATTTACCCACTGATTTTTCAAAAGAACCTTAATTAATTAGAGAATTATTTACGGCTGCCGAGAGGAAATTTCACAATACCATACATAACCAGTTTTTGGCGCAACAAAATAGCCGGTTTGGATGAGGTTCAAAGATCTTGGATTGTCCAAGAGTCGAAATCGCTCGTCACCAAAATTGAACAAACAATCCTTAAAATCGCCGATGTAGAAGCTCAAGATTCTGATATTGAACATTTTGTATGCAATGAATTAATAAAACGGTTAGTTTAAAGTGTGATAGAAGTCCAACAAAATCAAGTACTGGGGAGCTGGGATTCGAACCCAGAGCCTTCTGATCCAGATCAATTTCAGGAGTAATTGTAGTATCCTGAAATTGTTTGTAATTTACTGCAACCGATTCATTCTTTTTTACTTACCTCTTTGCATAATTTTGTCATAGAAAGTCACTTGCTGCAACCTGCAGAACAAAAAATATGGAAAAAAATATGGAAATCATACACTAAAATAACCCATGATTCGGTAATCTTTCAAGCAATGGAATAGTTGATTGGCGTTTAAAAACTGTTGAGAAAAACCATACTATGTCTATTGGTTTGGATGTTAAATCCTACTTTGAAATAAATTATTTATTCAGTCTATATCCCCAATAAATATATCCAAACCTTGTTCTGCAGCTGGTTCATATATGGATACCAGCGTCTCCAAAAAATGATCTTTACCTCGCCAAAAGGGAAAATTACCCAACCTTTTGGGCAATGCTGCATGTATTCGTGGAATCTCCACCTCCCCGAATAGATCTTCAGGAAACTCATTTCCTTGCCAAAAAAGGATTGTGTCCACTCTCAATGGTTCCTGGGTGAATGATTCCTCTACGGACTCGGTTGGTTCAGATTTGGATTTTCTGGTATCCATTTGAGGAAGCTGATCAATCAATGCTTCCCGCGTCATGCCACGCATTTTGAACATGAGAAATGGATCTCGATCAAACTCTTCGCCCAACAGATAAAACACAGCAGCTATATGTTTGCATGGATTCGACCAATCCGGACAACTGCAATCCGTTGCCAAATCATTGTATTTCGTGGGAAAAAGTGATAACCCCACCTCGTGAAATATATTTTCGATATCTTGGGGCATTTCACCGGCTAGAAGTTTGGCGGCAAAGATCGGTCGATCGGCCAAAGCTTGGATAATTTTTTCCCAGTCATCTTTGGATAACATTTTTACTTTGGCTTCAACCGAATAGGGTTTAGAACGGGAACCTTGTACTTTGGCCTTGAGTTTCCCTGTATCGATGTCGATGGATAACACCTGTCCTTTACGGGCGTACGAGCGTCCCCGTCCCAGCCTGGCCCCAATTCGGAAACTTTCTAAAACCTCGATCCAACGCTTTGCCCACCAACTGGTTCCAAACGCCCCCCGTTTGGAGTGAGCCTTGATTCCTCCCTTGGTCTCACGGGGAATGGACGGAGGAAAATATCGATAATCATAATTGTAATATCTTCGTCTTCGAACCATCTCGATCTCCTTTCAAAAAGGGAGTTCTTCATCCAAACTGTTCTCATGGTGGTATGCTTTTTTCCGGTCATAGAGCACTCGGCTTTTATCTGGATGCAAAGAATCTGGATTAAATTTAAAATCTTCTATCTGTTGCAGGAATTTTGGTTCACCGCAACCTTCAACCAAACATTCACGTTTCCCTTTTTTAGGACATGTGTTAAAACAACATAAGCGCCCAACATAACGATCCGTTTTGGAATCCAAAACAAATATTTCCACCTGGTGATGGGCGATGCCAATATTTTTATCATGCCAAAGAGGATTCATTTGCTGAGATCGAATTTTTCTCAGTTTGTTTAAAGTGCTCAGATCGTTTACCCAAACGGCGATATCCACATCCTTGCATTCATGCCATAACTTGACACCATACCGGCGGAATTTTCGAAACCGGGGAATCTCTTTTTTCAAGGGAACAGCTACGGATCCAAATAATACGATTTTTTCCACTTGGGGTAATTGGGAGTAAGCAGAAGTGATATAATCAGCAGCCATTTGAAATTCTTGCCAGCGCTTGTGGAGCATTTGGTTTTCTTCGGCAATCTCTTTTTTACTAGGAGGACTATAGTCATTTAGAAACGCTTCATCGAACAGTTCCTCCATCAATTCATCATCGTTTTGCATTGCATCATTATTAGCCCGTGCCCACTCGGTGTCTTTGGGGGGTGTTTTTTTCTTTGCCATGCCGAATATACTCTCCTCACTCTTCCCTCGGATCATAAACTCAGTAGCTTAATCCGCTACGGCTTCTTTACGTAATGCGAACAGGTCTTTTAATTCATCCGTGGAGAGTTCTGTCAACCAGCCTTCGCCGGTTCCGACAACACCATCAGCGACCTCTTTCTTGTTTTCGATCATTTCATCGATCCTTTCTTCCAGCGTTCCGACACAGAGAAATTTGTGAACTTGTACGCTCTTGCTTTGTCCAATCCGGAAAGCGCGATCCGTTGCCTGATTTTCCACTGCCGGATTCCACCACCGGTCGAAATGAAAGACATGATTGGCTTTGGTTAAATTCAACCCGGTACCACCGGCTTTCAACGAAAGAATGAACAGATTGGGACCTTCGTTGCTCTGAAACCGCTCCAACATCTGATCACGTTTTTTCTTGGGGACTCCGCCATGCAGAAAAAATGTTACCTGGCCGAATTGCTCTTGTAAATATTGTTGAAGGAGGCTTCCCATTTCTGAGAATTGAGTGAAAATTAATGCACGGTCTCCTATTTCATGAATCTCTTCCAGCATCTCTGTCAAACGAGCCAACTTTCCCGAACGGCGCGGGATTGACGAGTTATCCCCTGCGAATTGAGCCGGATGGTTGCAGATTTGTTTCAGTTTAGAAAGCGTTGCCAACACCAGTCCTTTGCGATGTATTCCCTCGGCGGATTTAAGGTCGTCCGTCACCTCATTGACGACGGCTTTGTACAATGACGCCTGTTCCTTGGTCAAATTGCAGAAGACTTTCATCTCCATCTTTTCCGGCAAATCGCGAATGATGGATTTGTCCGTTTTGACTCGCCGCAAGATGAAAGGGCCGGTGATCTGTTTTAAGCGCTGGATAGCATCCGGATCCCGCTGTGCCTGGATGGGAACAAAGAACGAACGCTTAAATGCAGCCTGTGTTCCAAGAAATCCCGGATTGAGAAAATCCATGATCGACCATAAGTCACCCACATTGTTTTCGATGGGGGTCCCGGTCAAAGCAATCCGATAGTCTGCTTTCAATGAACGAGCGGCTTGCGACTGTTTGGTTACAGGATTTTTGATATTTTGTGCTTCATCCAGAATGACACCCGACCAGGATATCTCCTTTAGGATATCGAAATCTCGATGAAGAAGGGCATAACTCGAAATCACGATCGCATGTGAATTGGCTGTCTTTTTGAAGGCCTTTCCTTTTTTTCGTGTAATTCCGTGATGAATCATGACCGGTAATTCGGGGGTAAACCGGTAGGCTTCTTTTTGCCAATTGCCAACCACCGATGTCGGGCAAATCAATAGAACCGGCCGCTTCCCGTTTATGTGCCAGTTACGTTGAACCAGAGCCAAAGCCTGGATTGTTTTGCCAAGTCCCATATCATCCGCCAAACAAGCCCCAAGTCCCCAACGTTGCAAAAAGTTTAGCCATGAATAACCTCTCAATTGATACGGACGTAATACTCCATCAAATTTATTATGCACTGCGATTTCTTCAAATGGAGTCTTGCCGTTGAGTTGATTAAATAACTCCTTGATCCAACCGTCCGCTGAAACACCATCGAACTGGATGCCTGAGGGAGTCGAAGCCTGGCCTAATGCCATTTGTACGACCTCACGAACTGAGGTTTGTGTAGCGGATTTCTTTTTCCAAAATTCAATTGCTTCCTGGATCTCTTCAGCGTTGATTTGAATCCATTGGCCACGGATTTTTACCAGTGAGGATTTCATTTCGGCCAGTTGTTGTAACTCGCGAAGAGATACCTTTTTCCCGCCCAAAGCAATTTCCCATTGAAACTCGATAATTTCTTCAAGGGATAGCCCTCCACTACCCTGCATCTGAGGACTTTTTACTTTAGCTTTGATGGATAACCGTTGTTTCGTTCCTTTCCGCGTCCACCATGCAGGGAGTAGAACACCGAAGCTCATCTGCTCTAGAATCCCTGCTTTCTCGGTTAAGAAGGTGTAAGCACCGTTGCAGTCCAACTCGTATCCACTTGGAGTCGATGTCTTTAAACTGGATTCGATTTGTGGACAAATTCCCGAAGCCTGTCCCAGAGAAAGCAGCATATATTCATGAGGATTGAAACCGGAGCGTTTAAGCAAATTCGCTCGATCCCCTTTGGCATTCCAGGCCTCTTCCACGGGAATAAGAAGACTTTGATCACTTGTATCCTGCAGGAGATACCGGACGAACCAGGTTTCTTCATTACTCTTGGTTTTTAAGTTGTCATTGGGCTCTTCCAATCGGAAACAAAGCCGGAACGGAGTTTCCGTTGAAATGGATATTGCGCGTTGCCAATTTCTTACCTGGGATACAAAATCCGCTAATTCTGAGGGCTTACCCTCCATGATTCCATCTGGCGATTGGAGGGCGAAGAACCATTGATCATGGATGCTGTCAAAGTTTTGTTTTGGCTTGGTTCGAGTTTTTCCTTGTTTCACCGATGAACGTTGATCCCTTTGTGAAAATCGAACAAGCGGATCAACGGCCTGGTGGAGGAAACCGGAAAGCATATATTCTGCTGAATGATTGGGTTCCGCTTTCGCATCGAAAGAGAGCGCGCGGCATACATCAGGCATCGCTTTGGCTAGTTTTATCTGCCTTTCCCGATCCTCGGATTCGTAAACCGGTTTCCAGGTTGCCCGAATGTGTTCTTTCTCTTCAATGATGCTGGGAATGTATTTCTCTTTGGCAATTAAACTCCCGGCAAAACGCAAGGCAGTGGCCCAATAGGACATATCTTTTCCAATCAACACTCCGCGATCCAGTAATTCTTTATCCATACACCGGCATAAGAGTTTGATGGTGTGTACCATGCCAATTGAAAGAACCGTCACCTGCCATGGCAGTATTTTGATCTTTTGGCGAGTGGTTGGCGGTTCATTGATCATGTAACTTGATGCTATAGGTTTATCGCCTTTAGAAGGGAGCCAGAGCACGGCTTGGGATGAATCACGTTTAGAGATTTTATGTTCATACTCAATCCCTTTCAGTGTTTGTGCCAAAACCTTATAACCCGCATCGTAGGGAAAAGAAGGTGTCTCCTGTTCTTTTTTCAAAGGTTTTTGTTTGGGATTATCGTTAGTTTCTAGTGGTTTTTCACCCCACAATATCAAATTTTTGCCGGCAAATCCTGCGTGAAGGATGATCATCGATTATAAAACTCCATTATTTTCGCATAAGTTGTACTCTTCACAAACATACTATATCAAAGTCCTTGAGCAAATGGAGTTCTAAAGACACTTCAATCTTAAATAACTCATCACACTTTTCATATTATCAAACGAAATCCCAACCTGTATACATCAGCTGAATCAAGAATATCCTGGGCTTTTTTAGCACTCCAATGCATCTATTGAAATCCTCGAATCGGTCTATAATGGTTACCATGCCAGATATGATTGAATTGACTTCGAAAAAACTCTTGAAGACATTACAACTGCACTAAACAAGACTCCTTTTTAGTGCTAACAGATTCTTAATGGTTTTATTTATCGCGAGGGTCAGGAGAGTCTTGAACTTCTACAGATTACGACCGCAAGGTTATAGGATTTCTATGAACACAAGTGAAAGTTGGAATGCTAATAAATACACTAAACAGGAGTATGTCTCATGGAGAATTATAGCGAATTCAACTTTAAAAAAATAGATCGAAGATCATTATTTTCCATGGGTGCCTTTGGATTTGCGTTCACACAGACATCACCTAACCGCGCAAGCGCAAGTTCCGCTCAAGTAGACAAAACTCATAAATACGATATCGTAGTCGCTGGTGGTGGACCGGCTGGTTGTGCGGCGACATTGGCAGCCCGAAGAATGGGGGCAAAGGTTGCACTCATTGAACAACATCCGTGTTTTGGCGGAATATGGACAATGGGAACGCTTGCTATAATCATCGACAGTCATCACAAAACTGGTTTGATGCGCGAGATTACAACTAAACTGCGCAACGATCGTCATCTTCATGATTTTTACAACGATCCAAAGAAAAAAGTATACAATGTTGAAGCAATGAAATTGTTGCTTGATGATCTCCTCGGAGACTCTGGTGCTTACCTTCGATTACACACATTCGCTGCGGACGTGGAAAAAGACTCTGGAAGACTATCTTCACTGATTACGGTATCAAAAAGCGGATTCGAGAAGTGGGAAGCGGATGTCTTTCTGGACTGTACAGGTGATGGTGACATCGGAGCACTTGCAGGTTGTGAATACCATATGGGGCGTGAATCCGATGGGCAGCGACAACCGGGGACCACCTACGGTTTAGTAGGTGGTTGGGAAGGATCATTCCCAACTCGAAAAGAATTAATGGAAATCTTTGAAAAGGCTGGTAAAGAGCTTCCATATAATGGAATCTACATTTTTGTTCAAGATGGTATGCACAATATGGGATACCTCATGCCGTCTCATGTTTATGGATTAGATCCAACAGATGCGGATAGTCTGACCAAAAGTGAGATCGAAGGCCGAAAACAAGTACGGTATGTCGTTGATGTATTGAAAAAATATGGTGGGCCAAAGTTTCGTAATTTTTTTCTTGCCGCAACCGCTCCTACCATTGGTATTCGGGAAGGACGCCGTATCGTAGGGAAATACTATTTAACCCTCGATGATTTAGAGCAAGGGAAAAAGTTTCCAGATGGGATTTGTGATGTGGAAATGCCCGTTGATATACATCATGTAACCAAAAAGATAGGTGCTGGTCTGGATAATATTTGGACTAAACCGTACCAAGTTCCATTCCGATGCCTGCAGCCAAAAGATTGTGATAACTTACTGACTGCGGGCCGCTGCATCTCTGGCTCATTCCTTGCCCATGGTAGCTATCGTGTCACAGGTGATTCTGTGCCCATTGGAGAAGCATCGGGAATAGCTGCAGTAATGGCTGTTGAGGAAGGGATTAATCCTGGTGATCTTGATGGAAAAAAGGTACGAGAGAGAGTGGAATCGTTTCGGTCATGATCTGGACTTTCTGATTAGCCATCAATTTGGGCTAATCGGCGAATGCCTGCGACAGTCTGTAGCCTACTTCATTTTGTAAGGCTGACAGCAATAACCTTTGTGCTCCATCTCGAATAATCCTTTCAATACCGCAAAAACGATTCCCTTTGATATCGATACAATCGGATAACATATCTCATTTTCCCCTGAAACCAACGCTATTGTATTGTATGCAATGGAGAATTTTTTGTCAAAAGAGTAAATTGAACTATCCTCAATAATTACAGTAAATTATTATCACAGCCAAGAAACGGGTTGTGCTATTTTTTTTGTAAATTTTTTAGAAAAACTTGGGATATAACCAAAAATTAGAAAAAAAATCAATTTTTTTTCAAAATACCTATTGACATAACTTGTATTTAGTCTATTATCATAGACAACGATCTATGCCATTGTACAATAGGAGACTCCAATGACTTATAATTCCACTAATCCGTTGACTCCGGCGGAATGGAAGGTGATGAAAATCGCTTGGGAACGGAAATCCGGCGCTTCGAGGGATTTTTGTAAAGTGTGTGCCGACTTGTATGGCTGGGCACCCAGCACTGTGAAGACTGTCCTTGCCCGTTTGGTTGAAAAAGGTTTTCTCAAAACCACCCAGGTCGGTAATAGTTTTTTATATGAACCGAACCGGCCGGCGCTGAAAACGTTGTATTCAGCTGCCGATTTTCTGCTCGGCAATACGCTGGAGGGAACCACTGGGCCGCTTTTGTCCTATATGGTCAAAAAAAGCTGGCTGTCCGAAGAAGAGATCGATGAACTGCAAGCGATGCTGGATAAACATAAAGCCAAAAAGGAAAAATAATTATGCCCATCATAGCATCCTTGAACGCCTGGGCTGAGGTATGGGCTGGATTCATGTGGAACCGGGTGTTGGATTCCGTTATCGTTTTGGTGATTGTGTCGGTGATATGGCTGCTGGTGCATCGCCGGGCATCACCGCATTTGGGTTATTTTCTTTTTCTGTTGGTTTTGCTGAAATTAATTCTCCCCATCGAGTTTGTTACTCCAACCCAGTTGGCATCATTCTCGCCCTACCATTTGGCTCAGCGAACAAGCGACTGGACCGCCGGATATGAACTTTACCGGACTCCATTTCAATTACCAAACTCACCTTTCTTAGAATTTGAAGCTGCAAACAAGCGATCAGGCAATGCGGCCTCTTCCCAATCTCCACAAGCCTCAACAATAAATACTTCGAAAATCAATTCCAGCGAAAATCAATTCACCACCCGTTTGACGTATTCAGCGATATTCATGTGTTCATGGTTTGGAGTGGTGATCTTATTGTTATTTCTATTTCTTCGAGCTCAAAGGAATACATACAAGGTTGTCAGAAATGCACGCATTATCGATCCGTCGTGTTTACCTATTGATGTTGAACGCTTAAAAAACATTGCCAAAGTAAAGCAGCAGGTGTCATTGGCGATGAGTTCTTCAGTTCAATCCCCGGTAGTTTGGGGGATTTTCCGGCCAACTCTTCTCGTTCCGAAAGACTTTTTCAATAATTTCTCACACAATCAGATCAATTGGATTTTACTGCATGAGCTGGCTCACATCCGCCGCGGGGACGGATTCATGTGTCTGTTCCAGAAAATCATACAGATCGCCTTCTTTTTCAATCCAGCGGTCTGGTTTGCGAACCGGGTTGTCAATCAGCAGCGTGAATTTATTTGTGATGATTTTGCCCTATCCGCCTGTGACACTCCCCGGGACGAATGCGGGGAAGGATTTTTGACTTTGGTAAAACGAACCAACACGTGGCCTTTATTTATGACATCCCCCTTGGGAATGTTGAATACCAATAAACAGATCAGGAGGCGTATGATGCGAATACTCGACACAAACCGCACTCTCCACATCAGCCTATCCGTTGCCTCGGCTGTCTTCCTTTTTGTGGTGGCCTTTATTGTCATGCCCACGGCTCCGGCAAGAACTCAGGATGAAGCGAACACTGAACAAGTCTTACGTGACGCTGTGGCAAATGGCAATTTAGATTTAGTCAAATCGCTGATTTCAGAAGGAGCCAATATTAACGAGAAAGATGAGGAAGGTCGTACGCTTTTGCATACGGCGGCTTATTTCGGAAGGAGAAATGCCACAAAGTTTCTTCTCGAAAAAGGAGCTGACGTTGACGCCAAAGATGAGTCAGGCCAGACCCCCTTACATTTAGCTGTGGATTATTCGTCAGTGCCGCATGTGCCAAAATTACTTCTCGACAGAGAGGCTGAAGTCAATGCAAGAGACAAGGTGAATAATACCCCATTGCATTTAGCTGTAAATGGATGGAACGAAGATGAAAGTTTGCTCGAGCTGCTTTTCCACAAAGGTGCTGACATACATGCCAGGAATAATGACGGCCAAACTCCACTTCACGTTGCCGCTCACTGGGCTAAAGAAGAAAAACGGAACGAGATCGCAGTGAATTTCCTCCTAAACAACGGGGCAAAAATCAAAGCAAAAGATAAAAATGGGTATACACCCTTACTCACTGCCGCTCGAAATGGCAGAGATAAAATAGTTCAACTGCTTCTGGCCAAAGGATCCGACATCGACGAGAGGTCAGATGATGGGCTAGAAGCAATACATCTAGCAGCCAGATACGGACACAAGAATGTAGTTGAGTTACTTCTGGATGAAGGTTCCGGCATAAATGTCCAAGATTCACAGGGTATGACACCGCTCTTTTATGCTATCAAATATAAGCATAATGATTTAATTGAATTTCTTGTCCAGCAGGAAATAGATGTCAAGATCAAAGATTCACAAGGTTTGACATCGCTCCATTATGCTGCCAGATATGGACAGAAGGATTTAATCGAACCTTTAATTGAACCACTTGTTAATCAGGGAGCTGATGTGAATGCCAAGAGTAATCACAATGTGACACCCGCACATTGTGCCATATTACATTGTCAGAAAGAAATCGTTGAATTCCTCATGGCAAAAGGAGCGGAAATATCCACAATTCAATTGGCTTCATACATAGGTAACCTTCAAAAAGTTAAGAACTTTATCGATAAAGGTATAGGTGTCAATACACAGGACGGATTAGGCCTTACTCCTTTACATGCAGCGGCAGCTGGAGGACAAAGTAAAACCGTCGAGTTTCTTATCAACCAAGGAGCATCGGTTAATGCTAAACAAGTAGAACAAGGTTTCATACCGCTGCACTATGCAGCAGGAGAAGGTTTCAAAGAAGTGGCAGAGCTTCTTATCAAAAAAGGCGCCCACGCCGATGAAAAAAATAATTGGGGAGTAGCTCCCTTACACTCGGCTGTCAATAGAGGAAAAAAAGAGCTTACGATGCTACTTTTGTCGTATGGTGCTGACGTGAATATAAAATCTGATTATGATTATACACCATTACACTATGCGGCTCTAAAGGGACATAAAGAGATTGCTGAACTTCTCATCGACAATGGTGCTGACGTCAGCGCAGAGGTGAGTAGAGAAATTTCTTCTTTTACGCCTTTTTATTACGCTGTAGTAAAAGGATACAAAGATGTTGCGGAACTTCTTATAGATAAAGGTTATGATGTCGAGCTGCAGCCTAATCTGCTCCATTTTGCATGTTGGAATGGATATATTGATATGGTTGAGTTTCTGATCCAAAAAGGTGCTAATCCAAGTGGTCTTTGGCATGAGCACCAGTCACCCGCGCATTATGCAATCTGGAATGACTATCCAGATTTACTCCAACTACTTTTAGACCATGGAGCCGATCCCAATGCCAAAGATAGATGGGACTGGTCTCTTTTGCACTACACTGCGTGGGATGGTGAAACGGATATGACACAGATGCTCCTTGATCATGGAGCCAATTCTAATGTTAAAGAAAACGAATTTGGTGGCACACCTTTACATGCAGCCGTTCAGAATGGTCATAAAGATGTGGCTGAAATGCTTATCAAGCATGGAGCCGATGTGAACGCTAAAGAATTTGGTGGGCAAACACCTTTAGATCGGGCCAAAGAGAAAGGGTATGATGAAATCATAGAACTCCTTAAAGAACACGGGGCTAAGTAACGCTGTCTGTGCGGTGAAATCAATAACAGTAATAATCAGTTGAGGTTATTCACCTTATACTTGAAGAAGACGTATTTTTTACTTTACCTTCCAAATCCGAAAGTCATCTCTGCTAAAAAAAATTGAACTTTTTTCAAACTTTCTATTGACAGGCTTACTTTATCGTGTACAATTATACCCATTCAAGTAATTCAATACTCTGAGTACGAGGTTGATGATGAGTAAAGGTAAACCTGTATCGTTGTCTCCTTCTGAATGGAAGGTGATGCGTGTTGTCTGGAAATTGAAATCCTGTGCGGCGCGTGATGTGTACAACGTCACGTCGAAAAAATACAATTGGACGCCAGCGACCGCCAAAACCATTCTGCGGCGGTTGGTGGAAAAGGGGCATTTGAAAACCGAGCAGATCGGTAATTGTTATGTTTACAGCCCAACCACCACTATTATGAAGCCATTGTATAACGCCGCCGACAATCTTTTGGAAAATGCCATTGAGGGGACGGTTGCTCCGCTGGTATTCCATATGGTGAAAAAAGGGAAAATGTCGGATGACGACATCAATGAACTGCGTAGCCTGCTGGATGAGTATGAGAAAAACAGATCCTCGGAGGAGTAAGCGATGAGTCCCATAGAAACCATCAACACATTGTCCGAAACATGGGCATCTTTCAT
>CAZXSQ010000188.1:2719-12010 GCA_964643335.1 uncultured bacterium | reverse complement strand
TTGGCTATCTTTTTGTTGTGGGTGTATTATTCATCCTTGATCTTTTTCCTGGGTGGGGAATTCACTCAAGTTTGGGCGCATGTTATGGGTAAAGGAATTACACCGAAAAAAGGCGCAGTACAATTTATCGTAAAAGAAAAACCGGGGGATACAACAAGCAATTCGAATAGAATCCCTCGAAGCATTTGATCAGTTCTTAAAAGAATTCAATGGCCAACAATTTTCCGACACAAACTGAGCCTCATTCCATAATCCCATTTAATCCCTTCCATCATATATGAATCCAAGTCCATGCCTGGGCATTCAGGGTTCACGAAAAGGTATGTATCAGATTATAATGGTTTACCTTATATCTATTGGAGTACGTTATTATGGCAATGAAAACAGGTCTTATCTTACCTAACTTTCTATCATTATTCACCCTCATTTTTGTTTCAACTCATTCATTTGCTTTAGCAGATGAACACCCATCTAATCTGCGTCTTTGGTACAAACAACCGGCGGCTGAATGGGTAGAAGCCTTACCGGTTGGGAATGGAAGTTTAGGCGCGATGGTTTTTGGACGTGTGGTGAATGAACGAATACAATTTAATGAAGACACTTTATGGACCGGTGTCCCTCGTGACTATATCAATCCCAAAGCCAAGGAAACATTGCCAAAAGTGCGTGCCTTGCTTTTTGAAGGCAAGCAGCGCGAGGCAGAACGTGTTGCTATGGGCATGATGAGCATTCCACTGAGACAAGAGGCCTATCAACCTTTCGGCGATATATATCTTGAATTCCCCGATCATCAAAACTATACCGATTACCAACGCGAACTGGATATTCAAGAAGCAATTGCGCGGGTCGAATATCAAGTGGACGGAGTAACTTTCCAGCGCGAGATTTTCTCCGGTTATCCGGATCAAGTACTGGTCATTCGTCTTACTGCCGCTCAACCGCGCAAGATCACAATGCGGATTAAAAAATCCTCTCCACATTCAAATGTGGACATCCAATACAGCTCAGCAGATGCTGTGGGACATATTAAACTCCATGGGCAAATGCAAGACCGTTTCGTTCAATCAAAAAAGGAAACAAAACCCAGTGTTCTACGATTCGAATCACAATTAAGAGTCGAAATTATCGATGGCCAAATCAAAGCCCATGATGAAAATATCACAATTGAAAACTCATCGGAAGTGATCTTGAAATTGGCAGCGGCGACCAGTTATAAAAATTTCCGTGATATTGGCAACGATCCTGCTGAAGAATGCCTGAAAACTCTCGAGGCGGCCGACGGAAAACCATATGAATCGTTGAAACAAAACCACATTCAAGATTATCAAAACCTATTCAATCGAATGTCGGTTGACTTGGGTACAACCGACGCCGTTCAGCTGCCTGCCGATCAACGCATTCAAAACTTTGACGGGCAGAATGATCCTCAACTTATCGCACTCTATTACCAATTCGGCAGGTATCTTTTAATTTCCAGTTCGCGCCCTGGATCTCAATCTGCAAATTTACAAGGGATTTGGAACCAGGAAATCCGTCCACCGTGGGAAAGCAAGTGGACTACGAATATCAATACAGAGATGAATTACTGGCCGGCGGAAATGTGTAATCTTTCCGAATGTCACGAACCGCTCTTTGCCATGCTTGATGATTTAACTGTTACCGGAGCAAAAGTGGCAGAAGAACATTATGGTTGCCGGGGCTGGGTTTTACATCACAATACGGATATCTGGCGCGGAGCGGCACCCATCAACGCTTCCAATCACGGCATCTGGATGACCGGCGGAGCCTGGCTTTGCCAGCACTTATGGTTCCGTTATTCCTTTACCCAGGATGAGGATTTTTTGCGTAATCGCGCTTATCCAATCATGAAAAAAGTTGCTCTGTTTTTCGTGGATTTTCTGGTTGAGGATCCAGAAACCGGCTGGCTCATCAGCACACCTTCAAACTCACCTGAAATCGGCGGATTGGTGGCTGGCCCATCGATGGATCATCAGATTATCCGGAACTTGTTCTCGCATTGCATCACAGCCAGTGAGATATTGAATGTTGATCACGATCTCAGAGAACAACTCAAGTCTTTACGTGAACGTATCGCTCCCAATCAGATTGGCCAATACGGTCAACTGCAGGAATGGCTCGAAGATAAGGATGATCCCAATAATCACCACCGGCACATCTCTCACCTTTGGGCTTTGCATCCCGGCAATGAAATCACTCCGCTCCACACCCCTAAATTAGCCAAAGCCTGCAAAGTGACACTGCAGCATCGGGGCGATGGAGGTACGGGTTGGAGCAAAGCATGGAAGGTCAATTTTTGGGCACGGCTGCTTGATGGCAACCATGCTTACAAAATGCTCACAGGACTTCTTTCTGAAAGCACACTGCCGAACATGTTCGACACGCATCCTCCCTTCCAAATCGATGGAAACTTCGGTGGCACATCGGGCATCACTGAAATGCTGATTCAAAGCCATACAGGCGAAATTCACCTGCTGCCTGCATTGCCGGACGCCTGGCCTCAAGGCTATATAAATGGTGTCTGTGCCCGTGGAGGCTTCACAGCCGATATTGAATGGCAGGAGGGCAAACTAATAAATGTAAGGATTCATTCAAAATCCGGCAAACCTATTAAGATTCGCTATCAAAATCAAATAAAAGAATTTGACACCCAAGCGGGTGAAACATACACACTTAACGAAAATTTGAAATAATATGTAAAGAAATTTTTGGGGGAAAAGGAGAGTGTAATGAAACGCAGAGAGTTTATTCGCGCAATCGGCTTAGGATCGGCGGTACTGAGTCTCCCCGGCTGTTCACACATTCAGCGGCAAACAATACAAACTCAAGCCAAACGCCCCAATATCATACTCATCATGAGTGATGATATGGGGTATTCGGATATCGGCTGTTACGGTAGTGAAATCGATACCCCCAATCTGAATCGTCTTGCTTCCGATGGATTGCGGTTCACCAACTTTTATAATACTGCTCGCTGCTGCCCCACCCGCGCCAGTTTGTTAACCGGACTCTATCAGCATCAAGCGGGAATCGGCCATATGATGAATAACAAAAAATTGGAAGGGTATCAGGGCGATCTCAATCAAAATTGTGTTACTATCGCTGAGGTGCTAAGGTCATCAGGATATTCTACTTACATGGCCGGAAAATGGCATGTCACTCCTTACAAAAAACCGGATGAACCAAAACATAACTGGCCGCTGCAGCGCGGCTTTGAACGTTTCTTTGGCACGATTCATGGAGCGGGCAGTTTTTACGATCCCAACTCGCTGGCTCTAAACAATGCCTTGATCACTCCATGGGAAGATTTTTATTACACCGATGCCATCAGCGATTATGCGGTGCATTTCATCAACAGCCATCAAAAGGAACAACCTTTTTTCATGTATGCCGCTTACACCGCGGCACACTGGCCCATGCACGCTAAACCGAAAGACATCGAGAAATACAAAGGCCGTTACAGCCAAGGCTGGGATGCACTGCGTCGTGAACGCTATGCCCGCATGAACGATATGGGATTGATTGATCCTAATTGGCCGCTGACGCCCCGCGATTCGGATGTACCCGCCTGGGAAGATGAACCCATGACCGAATGGCAGGAACAGCGCATGGAAGTTTATGCCGCCATGGTCGATTGTATGGATCAAGGCATTGGCCGGATCATCGAGGCTCTTGAACACAATGGGGAATTGGATAACACTTTGATTTTCTTCCTGCAGGATAATGGTGGCTGCGCCGAGGAATATGGCAGCCACGGACCAATTGAACCTGATCCTTCAAAACCTGTAGAACTTAAGCCGATGGAACCGGGAGAACTGCAAATGAAAATGGAGCCGGATGTTACCCGCGATGGACGCCCCGTCCGTACTGGAAAAGGCGTGATGCCCGGACCAGCGGATACCTATATCGCCTATGGCAAAGGATGGGCTAATGCCAGCAATACACCATTCCGTTTATACAAACATTGGGTTCATGAAGGGGGTATCGCCACACCGTTGATCGTCCATTGGCCGGAACGTATTAATGGGAACGGAGAATTTCGCCGTCAACCCGGTCATTTAATTGACATAATGGCCACATGTGTTGATGCCGCAGGAGCCAACTATCCTACAAACATAGAAGGGCACTCAATCGCTCCAATGGAAGGCAAAAGCCTTTTCCCTGCTTTTGACAACCAGCCGATTGAGCGTGAAGCTCTTTATTTTGAGCATGAAGGCAACCGTGCCATCCGCGCCGGAAAATGGAAACTGGTTTCAAGACCAAAACGGCTTATGCATGTTACCGAAGAAGAAAAAGAGGATTGGGAACTCTATGACATGGAAGCCGACCGCAGCGAAATGAATAATCTTTCCAGTCAATTTCCTGAAAAAGTGCAACAACTTGAAAAGATGTGGTATGACTGGGCACATCGCGCCCATGTGCTTCCCTGGCCATGGGATGCGGAGAAATAAATATCTCTCCTGGGTATGTGGTTTCGTTTTAGTTGGAACTCTAACCATTTTACTTCATTATAATAAATATCTTTTGTACCTTGATCTTTGAATGATCCAATCATAATAGCATGATAGCACGGAATCCGTGCAATTAAAATCAATTGAATATTGAACATTTTTGTAACAAAGTAATTTAAAGAAATCACTAATATCTTCCTACCAATTCTATTTTTTGGTATACTGCTATTCACGAGTTATGCCATAATCCATTCGTTTATGTGTTTTACAGGTTTAATGAATTGGAGGAATAACATGTTTCGATCCATCACCTTTATTGCTGTTTTACTTTCGTCTGGTCTTCTTGGCTTGTCTCATGCGGCGGTCATCGTTGTAAAACAGGATGGGACAGGAGACGCCACAAGTATCCAATCAGCACTGAATTCCGCCTTAAATAACGATATTGTTGCAATCGGTGACAATGGCACATACATTGAGGACATTACAATCAGCACGATTCTAGCCCAAGCGGGGATCCCTGCCGCTCCTCTTCTTTCCATTACCTTAAGGGCTGCGCCTGGAACATCACCAAGCCTTCAAGCCGCCAACGATGAAAGCACCCAACGGATGAATTTTCTGGATATACCTGGGAAAGACATGCTCGGTTTAGTTGTCTGGGGGTGTGATAACGTCGTAATTGAAGGGATTGAAATCATCAATCTTGAAAATACAGTCAATGCGTTTAATGTTCAATCTGCCCTTGTAATTGCCGACTGTCAAAACATTACTGTTGAAAACTGCACTATTCGCGGTCCTGGAGTTCGTTCACCAGGAGAAGGAAGCGGAATTTTAATCGCAGGTGTGCTAGCCAATCCTTTTCGAACGGATAATGTCATAGTCAGAAACTCCACCATCACTGAAACCCATTATGGAATCATATCGGCGGTATTTCAAAAAGGTTCAGGAACCGATCCGAACCATGTTACCATAGAAGATTGCCAGTTTCTCTACGGTTTTGAATCCGGAGTGGATGTAGATAATGCCGGAGAGATGATTATCCGCAATTGCTTTTTTGATGGCTACAATCATGGCGTCCACTTCGCCGGTGGTAACTCCATCGTGGAAGATTGCATCATTGTCAATTCATTGCAGGAAGGATTGGAATCTCAAGTAGACACCAATTGGAATGACCAAGTCGATGGTGGCATTGTCCGCCGCTGTGCATTTATAGGAAACGGTTTGGAAAACAGTGGTGCGGGCGTTCGATGTACCGACGGCCCACTGCGCTTCGAAAACTGCATTATAGCAGGCAATATGGGTCCGGGGATCAGAATCACATCGGGTTCAACCAATGATGTATCTGTAGTAGTCGATCACTGTGACATCTACGAAAATTTTGGAGAATTTGAAGTTATTCTCGAAGCCGATGGTTCACAGCTGGCTGAATTGATCATTACCAACAGCAATATCGTGACTTCGGGCAGCGGTATTTTGAATGAAAGTTACCTTGAAGCAGTAACTGCTCATCATAACAATGTTTTTGTTGAGATGGATGATTATATCAACGTCGATCCTGCGGATAGTCTTTCTGTGGATCCAATGTATGTTTCTCCTGGAATCGATCCGGATTCTTTTTCATTTGACGGTTTTCAATTGCAACCGGGTTCTTCCTTATTAGGCGCAGGAGAAAGTGAGACAGTGATTGGTTCGCAAGGGCAAGAAGGAACTGAAATTAAAAGGTGGGAATTGTTTTAATCATATAAATCTATATTTCCATTTCCACTGGTGAAAGCGATTCAAAATCCATTCGTCCCATTCCGCGTGAATCGGCTTCCTTAATATAGCCAATATCCGGCGGTTTAAGTCCTAGCAAGGTTGCACCGAATGCGTCAACCGCTACCTGGTCTGTTCCCACCGCGATGGTATCTTTTCGTTCCACATCCTTGGGATTCCCGCCGTACGGGCCGTTATCTTTCAAAATTCGTATCGCATCCAATACAACCACCTCGGGTTTGAGAAACGCCGCCAGATCGGGGATGCTGTTGTCCAGGTCATTATGGAAGCGGTATCTCGGGCCACTAATCAATCCCATCAATCCTTTCATACCCATAGATCCTTTCGTCAGCGGATGATGCTTGACTGTAGCGATACAAATCAATTTATCCGCCTCGACTGCTTCCTTATAGACTTCCCACTCCTTGATATACTTGCCATCGATAGGCAATTTCTTAAACTTTTCTCTCTCCAGAATAAACACCTTCGCTCCGGCTTTCTTCGCCACCGGGCCAATTCCGCTGCGCTCATACGCTCTGGAATAATCTCCGGTCGGTTCATTGCCGACCAGCACTTCTTTAGCCCCGGCCTGCAAACATAATCTGACTACTTCACCCACAACATCCGGGTTGCTGTTCACTGCAAGTTCCGGATGCCGGTCAAAACAGATATTGGGTTTCACCCAGACGACTTCACCTGGAGCGACAAATCTGGACATGCCCCCCATCTTTTTAAATGCACGATCAACCAACATTTCGGCTTCTTTGGCAACAGCGTCCCGTTCCTTGGAAGGATTTTTATATCGTGCAATGCACATAACTGGTTGTTGACCTGAGTATTCTTCGTTCGAGTAAATGGTGGCTGGAACACCTACCAGCCCTGCTGCTGTACATGTTTTCAGAAACTCTCTTCGCGTTTTTGATTGCATCTAAACATCTCCGGTTTATTCACGATTCTTGGACATAATTGTATCTATGGTATTATTCAATTGTATTATGTATCATACAAATAAATTCAGAGCAATAGGAGTTTTAATACCATGTCAAATAAACCAACAAGACGTGACGTGCTGAAACAAGGAATCGGTGCCATCTCTCTGGCAAGTGGATTTCCGGCCTTACTTGCTTCTCAAAACGCTTTAACCGCACCGGAACAGCCGGATTTATCTGAAAAAGCTCCCGCTTTGCCAGTAGCGATTCAACGTTGTGAAACATTTGAGCCGAAACAGGTTCGGCAAAAACTTGAGCACGCCTTTGATATGATCGGCGGCATTGGAAATTTAGTACGTGGAAAAACAATTACCGTTAAAATCAATCTCACCGGCGTGAGATGGAATCCAATGTTCGGGCTTCCACCTTATGAGAGTTATCAAACACATCCCGACACGGCCGGTGCCTTATGCGCAATTCTGAACGATGCGGGCGCTAAAAAAATAATTATCGTGGAGAACCTGTATTGGGATCAGCCTATCGAAAAAACATTAAAGGAATCGGGATGGGATATTGAATCAATCAAATCCTCCGGTGATCATAAAGTGTTTTTTGAAGACACGCGCAATCTAGGTCAATGGAAAGAATATAGTTTATTTAAAGTTCCATGGGGAGGATTCATATTTCCTGCTTTTTATTTGAACAAGCGGTTCGAAGAAACAGATGTGCTCATCTCCCTGGCCAAATTGAAACAACATCTCATTGCAGGAGTAACCGGCGCCGTGAAGAACTTTTTCGGTAATGCCCCCACTTCACTATATGGTGATAATGCCCCTACTGAAAATCCACTCACTCACCGGGCGAAATTATTTCACAGCGGTAGAAGAAATGTGCCTGAAGGTGTCCCTGATGAACTGGAACACGGGCTTCCGAATAAAGGAAGATATCGCGTCCCCCGGATTACCTCAGACTTATTCGGTGTTCGTCCGGCTGATTTGAACATTGTAGACGGCATTCAATCCTTAAGCGGTGGGGCAGGATCGTGGGTCAAAAGAAATGTTGAGCTTACCAAACCGAAGGTGTTGTTGGTTGGTAAAAACGGCGTCTGCACAGATGCCGTGGCGGCTGCGGTCATGGGATTCAATCCGCAAGCCGAAGATATGGAAATTCCATTCCCTGGAGAAAACCATTTGCGCCTTTTGTCTTCCGTAGGAATTGGAAGCAGCGATTTATCTAAGATTGAAATTGTGGGTCTGCCACTTGAAAAAGCAGTGTTTCCTTATCCACCTTTAAAACAATCTTGACTGATCAGGATGCAACCTGCTCTTCTCGATTAGGGAGTGACATGGCATTATGCAGGGCCGTAGCAAGAGTCTGAGGCCGGAGGTTTCCCTTTGGAATAATATTATCGACTTTTTTGGAAAGTTGGCGGATTTCCTCCGTCTCCATTGTTTTACCGGTCACCACAATGATCTGAACTTCCCTTTCTCCCCATAACTCATGACAGTAACGTATAACACGCTCTCCACTTATTTGAGGCATCATTAAATCAACAAGCAGGTAATCCGGCTTGGACTCGGCCAGATAAATCATCGCATGCATCCCGGTATAAGCTTTCTGAACTCGGTAATTTCCTTCCGCTTCAAGATATTCTCCCAACACTTCAACCGTATATGGATCGTCGTCAACTATTAAAACAGTTTTCGACTGCTCTTCTTTTTTTCCTGTCTTGTCTTCCTCCTCCGCATCTGTGTCATGTGTTTGAATGGAAGTTTCAGGAATTTCTTTCACCTCAGCACTCGGTACAAGTTCTGGAATTCGTAATTTGAAACGGGAACCCGTCTGAAGCTCACTTTCCAATTCCACTTCAATATTCAACAAGTCCGCCAGCCGGCGTACTATAGCCAATCCCAATCCTGCTCCTTCATGTTTACGGGTGAAAGATGTATCCGCCTGCCGGAATAGTTCAAAAATTTCCTCACGTTGCTCCGGTTTGATTCCAGTCCCGGTATCGGTAACTTCCAAAATACAGCAGTCCGAATCTCTCCGAATGTTAATATCAACGCTGCCCTGGTTTGTAAATTTAGTGGCGTTGGAAATCAATTGGCGAATCATTTCCTGCACTTTGGAACTGTCGGTCA
>CAZXSQ010000188.1:0-2709 GCA_964643335.1 uncultured bacterium | reverse complement strand
ACAATCTCAACTTTGGGATAAGGTGCAGATAAATTGAGGGTGATATTTTTTTCTTCCGCGATTCCTTTGTAATCATCCAGAATTTCTTTCACCAACGGCAAAATATCCGTTTTTTCTTTAAAAACACCAGAGCCTCCGGCTTCCAATCGGGACAACTGCAAGAGTTGATTGATCAAAGTCAGCAAACGCGTAGCATTCCGGTCAATCCGGTGGACAGCTTTTTGTTGTTTATCATTTAAAAGACCGTAAATACCATCTTCCAAAAGAGAGTTATAGCCGATAATAGCGTTTAAAGGTGTGCGAAGTTCATGGGATATGGTTGCCAGGAAAGCAGATCGCATTTGTTGGGCTTCCTCGAGTTTGACGTTTTTTTCTTGTAATTCGCGGGCGCGTTCCTGAGATTCACGTAACAAGGAAACCCGTTCAGTTACATCTCTGAAAATTCCTTGTATGACTGTCTCCTGTTCCAAATGAATTTGGGTAATAGAAACATCCACAAAGATACGTTCCTCATCCTTTCGGCGGAAAGGAACTGCTTTTCCTGAAAACTGATCATCGGATAATAATCGTTGATACTCCGTTCTGACTCCTTCTTCCTCATTCGGGCTGAAAAGATTTTCTAATGAAAGCACCGGCAGTTCTTCTTCAGAATAACCGAATATCTCAATTGCTTTGGCATTGAATTCAAGTATTTTTCCAGTTTCGGGATGGATAATAAGCACAGCGTCTTTTGCTTGTGCCAGAAGTGCAGAGTAACAGTGGTGGGCAATTTCAAGCCGTCCGATGATCGACCGTACTTTATCACGGTCACCTTGCTTGATTGCCTCTTCGATTGCGTTTAAAAATTTCTCTGATGACATAGGGATTCAATTGCAGTAATATTATTAAACAGTATACCCAACAAATGAGGTCAATCCAAAAATTACCTCTATTTCTATTAAAACCGGAAAAACCTCCCTAACTCTCAGAGCGCGGTAATCTTATTCTTCTTCGGATAACGCTTTCCCTCTTGCATGGCTGATTTTTTCTAAATCATCGGTAAACAGCAATCCGATTCCGGTTAAAGACCGTCGAATATCTTTCTTGTCAAAAGAAGGAAACTGCACAATCTTGGGCATTCTTTTGACATGTTTTTTAACTATTGCTAAAAGAGTGTCTATCTGATTGTTTATTTTACTGGAATAAGTACTCAACTCTTGCTTTAAAGGCATGAACACAATATCCACTTCACCATGCAGTTTTTCAAACAAACTTGATATTGACTGAATTGCATTCTCTTTTCTTTTGGAAATCAGTTCCTGTCCTTCTTCGATCATGGAAACGATTGATTCGTTCGTACGGACAACTTTAACTCCCAATTCCTCAAAAAATGTCTCTAGAACTTCACGGAGATTCTGGTTCGACTCGTTGACCGCAACGGCGATCCTGGTTCTTTTGTGACGATACGCTAGCTTTGCACCTTGTTCTATAGCTGCCGGCAACAACTCCTCGCGAAGTTTAGCTATATATTCTTTGTTTTGTTTCATCCATTGTTTGACGGTCCGCCGGGCCGCATATCGGATTGTCATCTCCAACCAATCCCCACGGATTAAGCGATTGAATATCCTTCCCCATGAATAAAAATCCTGCATCGCTTTCATGCTCTCAATCTGTAGCTCATAAGGCGTCATTTTTTGGGGTACATGAACTACATGATGTCCATCATACTTACCCCAATCTTTTGTTAACAATTCTCGTTTATTTTGTATAAAAGTGTTATAATCTCGCGACCCAACGATAGGTGTCAGCACCATGTATTGAACAGAATCGATGTCATGATTTTTCGCGAAGGCGGAGGTTTCCCTGATGGTTTGTACTGTGTCTTCATCCGAACCCACCACGAACATTCCATGTATCTTTATTTTATGGTGGTGGAATTTATCTATTGTTTCGATAATGTTCTGGACAGACTCACGTTTATTGTAAAGTTCAAGAGTTTTAGGATTAATGGATTCAAATCCCACAAAAACCCGGCTGCAATTGGATCGCCTCATTAATTCCAGCAGTTCCGGATCACGGCAAGCTTCGTGCCGAATCTGCGCCCCCCATCGCGGAGTGAGCTTATTTTCGATCATCCCCCGGATTATTTCTTTTGTGCGTTTTTTGTTAAAATTGAAAATATCATCCGAGAAAAACAAAAAACTTGGATTATGAAGCCTGACATGCTGTTCAACTTCCTGTAAAACCCTCTCCACGGATAGTGCACGGTACTTTCTACCATTAAACGCGGTTACTGAACAAAACGAGCAATCAAAAGGACACCCCCGGCTGGTTGAAACGGTAGCAAATTTAATTTGTTTTATCCCGTGAACAAGCCTGTAATCGGGAATTGGATACTGATCCAGGTTCTCAGGAAGGGGAGAATTCTCATTATGCTTTTTTCTCCCTTCTTCCCAATAGGAAAGTCCTTGTACTGAACTCAAATCCATACCTTTATCTAGATTATGCACCAATTGAACAAATGAATCCTCGGCTTCTCCCCGTAATACATAATCCGCATGATCAAGGGCTTCGTCTGGAACAAACGTGACGTGGGTTCCCCCCAAAACCACTGGAATTCCCCATTCTCGAATTTTCCAAGCCATATGATAGGAATGAATCGCTGTATTGGACAACAATGAAATCCCCACTAAATCCGCTTTTTTGATCTCTTCAAAATCCACAGGAGCG
>CAZXSQ010000187.1:0-12038 GCA_964643335.1 uncultured bacterium | reverse complement strand
TCTGCGGTCTCTTCTCAATATTATGAAGTTATCTGTGCTCCTGACTATGAAGAAGGAACAATCGATATACTTTCGCGCCGGAAAAATCTGCGAATCATAAAATTGAACGATATATCAAAACTGAAGGACTATATCGGTGAACGTTTTCTGGATATCAAAAGCCTGATGGACGGTTCACAGATACATCAGTGGTCGTATATCCCCACTGTGGGTTCAGATCAAAAAGTCATTCGAGATTTTAAAGATTTCGCCGAAAATGTGGAAATCCCCACCGATGTGCCCGTCAGAGCCATGCAAAATGGAAAGTTAGTCCGTACTGGTGAGACGACCTCCATCAACCGCCACCCCACCGAGGATGAAATGAAAGATATGTGGTTTGGCTGGATGGTGCAGACAGGCGTTGTTTCCAATTCGGTTTTAACCGCCAAAAACGGGGCCACGGTGTCAATCGGAGTCGGTGGGCAGGACCGTGTCATGATGGCCAAACAATGTGTATCCAAAGCGCTTGAATCCCGGCGTGCGCTGCTCTCATTGGAGAAACATCAAATGTTGTATGATGCCCTTTTAATCGAGATAAAGAACGGCACAAAGCCGGCTTCCGCCTTACAAGAAATCGAAGAGGAAGCCAAAGAAGGCAATGCCGGTCTGGAGAAAGCCGTGGCGGCTTCGGACGCTTTTTTCCCATTTCGGGATGGAGTTGATGTTTTATTGGAACAAGGTGTAAAAGCCATCGCCCAACCTGGCGGCTCACTGCGCGACTCCGACGCCATAGCAGCCTGCAACGATAACAATGCTACCATGGTCTTTACCAATATGCGGTGCTTTAAGCATTGAAGAGAGAGCATCAATACCAAAAATAAAAATAAGGGTACGCGCGCTTAATCCCGGTTAATTCATCATAGGGGAGTGAATCGAATCGTAAAACATGTGTAAAGTCCGGGTTTTGATGGCCGGGTTTGAGAGTAAGGTAAAACGGTACCGGCTGGGCCAGCAAGACATCCACCAAGCCGTCGATAAGGTTGCTTCCGCTGACATCCAATGAAATTGTATGATCTAAAATACTTCCTGGAAGCGTACGGTACATGATCAATTCCTCGGGGCCGTTTCCTTCGCGAATCTTTATGGATGAAGGGCGTTCAAACTGAATCCGTACGTTCGGATCGGAACGATTTGCCATTGCAACGATCAGAGTGATCGCATCGCCGATACTGATTTTGCTGCGTTCTATTCTGTCAATATCGAGATCGAAAAGCAGTGAATCGGTCTGTTTCCGTATCACCAGCACGGAGTTTTTAAAAAGATTTTCCCGGCAGGCTCCTTTTGTGCGTTTGCATAAAAACTCCATTGTGCGGTTCAGGTTTCCACTTCGGATCTCCACATCAAACGGTTTAACATCATCCGGTAAAGGGGCATACTCATAAATCAATGGAATACCCGAATATTGAATCGATTCAGTGCGTCCCCAACCATATCTCTCGTAGAAGCGGATGACCTGTGCCATGGCTATTTCCACAGTCTTAGCACGAACATTAAGTACAAAATAACCATTTAACAAATCTTCGTTGACGTACTTATTATCCAGGCGATGGAGTACCTGTTGGTCACATAGTGCGGAGGGAACCAGGAGGGAAAAAAGCAAAAAAGCAAAGGGTATGGAAAGAAAAACCTTCATTAGAATTCTCGAAAGACTTTATCGGCGAAGAACATAGATCGTTACAAAGTATTCACCTTGGTTGTCAGAAGATGCACCGGGATAATCAAGCATGGCGAGATACAGCGCTTCCGCTCCACGCGGAGTTTCAATTTGTTTTCTCTGACCAATTATAAAAGGTTTATCTTGATTGTCAAACAAACCAACCAGTGCTCCGATGGGGCCTTTAATCGCTTCATATTCAACCGTCGGTCCCGCTTCAATGGGAGGGGAAACGGCCCAACCTTTTGGGCCGTATTCGATTGATTGAATAGGTAAATGCCTGGCTTTTCCCGATGCATATATATCCAAAGTCTCGCCGCCAACAATGACATCCTCCAGTACTTTGACCGGAGAATTTTCCGGGGCGACATCCTGCTGACCCGTGGGATGGACTAAGACTGCATTCGTCGCCGCTCCAGCCAGGAAAATATCCGCTTTCGCCGGGACAGAAATTGTCAGGGTTTGAATATGCCCATATTCTTTTCGTGAATCAATAAACTTGGGCGGATTCAGCAGATCACCTCTGGGCCGTTGCAGTAATTCCTGCTGACAGCCGAAGATACCCATAATACTTAGAAATAAGCAAACAGGAATGAGTAGCGACCATCGGCCGATTTTATCATCCACAGGTAGGTCAATAATGTCCATGTTCCTCAACATTCCTGCCTTTCCTGTTCTTTTACAAAAACGTCTTCGAATAAACCTTCTTATTCTTGAGTTTCCACTTCCACCTCGACCTCTGCTTCCACTTTTTCCGGTTCTTTGAAAAAGAGAAGGTAAGCAAAAACACAAATGACTGTCAGGAAGCACGGTACAAGGAACAGCCCGGTAAAGTTGATCTCCCCAGTGGCATCTGTAAAGACATTCTGCACCCATCCGCTGAAGATACTTCCTAAAAACATCCCGACGCCAAATGTAATCGTGGTCAACAAAGCCTGGGCTGAACCTTTAATATGTTTGGGGGCCACCCGGTCTACATAAATCTGCCCAGCGACGAAGAAAAAGGTAAATGCAATGCCGTGCAGCAAGAGAGAACCGACGACCAACCACCAGGGGGTTCCCAAACTGAATATAGCGTAACGGATCGGCCAGGCCAACACACCGATGGCCAACGTTTTTCCAACGCCCAACCGAGGCAGCAACAACGGGAGCAGCACAGCCATGGCCAAAATTTCAGAACCTTGACAGAAAGTGGTAATGACAGCTCCGGTGTTATCGGGATCGATGCCGACCTTCGGGTCTTCAAGCAGCATGGGCGTGTGGATAAAGAAAAACATCAACTGCGTTGAAACGACAAATGCGATAAACATGAAAATGGCGAAATTTTTGTCTTTAAACAGCTTCATCGCATCCATAAATGCCCATGGGCTGGTATGTTCTTTTGAAGGTGGTGTATGCGGAAGTAAAAAGCAATAGATTCCATAAATAATTGATACCACACCGGCTATCACAAATAACATGGACTCAATCGATAGGTAAGTGGAAGGGTTGGTGGCTAAATCTTGAGATTGCAGGGGTTGGACGAATTTCCACCAAAACAGAAGCACCCATCCAGCCAACAGCCAGCCAATCGTTCCCCATACGCGTATGGCGCCGAATTCTTTGTCCGGATCCTTCAAGTGGTGGAAACAAATGGAATTTGTCAACGCCAATGAAGGAGCATAAAACAGAGAATAAAGGAACATCAACCACATTAGTGGGTAAAAGTCCTGAAGCCAGGCTAAAGAAATAAGTATGATTCCCCCGATGAATTGTGTAACGCCTAGAAAAATCTGCGTGGGAATCCATCGGTCTGAAATTTGCCCACCCACAAAGGGCGAGATCAAACAAGCCAAATAAAATACACCAAAAATCCATCCTATCTGATCACCGGTAAAGCCTAAATGATTCAGATAAGCACCTAATTTCACCTGCCAAAGAGCCCACACCATGTATTGAAAAAACATCATGATGCCAAAACGCCAACGTAAGCCTACTGCCATCCTTTATCTCCTTTTCAATTTAAATTTATTCCACCATTTTTAGGCAGACAGGAACCGGGCCTGTCTATAGAACACAATTTAATGGTTTTCAAAATATCGTATAAATAAACGGAGCGATTGCCGATGTGCTGGTAAATACAATCAACGCCCCGAGCGCAACCATGATAATGACGATGGGTAGAAGCCAGAATTTTTTCCGCTCACCTAAAAATTCTATAAATTCCGCCAATAACTCTTTCATTTCTCTTCATCCTTCTTTTCTATAAACTAGCATTTCTTTTTTATTCGAACATGATTGTTTAACCTTTTAGTATATGTAAAAGCTCTTTTTCAGCATAGCCTTACATGACAAGAGATTTTACCAGGTTATTCGATTCAATGTGCCGCAGGTCGCATAGTGAGCAGCAGATCGGTTAATAAGATGGAGGTATTGAGATTGCGATCAATTCCCTCCATCGCTTCCAAAGTTTTTTCAAATTTTTCAAACATCCCTTCAGGGGTTTCATTTTCCCACAGTGCATGAATATCCTCCATCCGGTCTGCATTAAGAAAGGGGCTATTGTTCACTCCTGAAACAACCAGCATCCCATCACGAATCAGCCTTAAAAGCACGGTAAGCCGCTTGCGCAGGTAAAATTTTTCCAATAAACGATCTTTTTCCTTATTTTTGAGATCGGGTGAATCAAGAAAATAAAGTCCCGGTTCAACCGGAGCCGTTTTCTCGGTAAGGTCCTTTGGCTTAGATACTATTTTTTCACTTACTTCGGCAATCCGTGATTCATGGTCGCGAACATGTTTGATCCATTCTATCATGGAGTCTCGGGTGCCAATGTAATCGCTATCCAGCAAGGAATCCGCCATTTCGGGCAGTCCACCGGCGGCGCGTGCTATGGTTTCTGCTTTCGCTTCAGGCAAGTTTGCTGTTAAACGTTGGCACAAATCTACGACAGGCAGTTGGACAAGGCGTATTTTATGGCAGCGTGATACAATAGTAGGGATAATGCCTGAAATATTATCGGTCAGCAGCAAGAAAATGTTATGCGGATAAGGTTCCTCCAGAATTTTCAATAAACTATTGGCTGCTTCTTTTTGCATGCGATGCGCATCGTGGAGAACAAATATCTTTTTATCCGCCTGATAAGGATGTGCCAATGCGTAATTTTGTAATTCACGCATCTGTTCAATAAGGTAAACTGTTTTTTTCGGATGAATTTCTATCAAATCCGGAAAAGTCTTGTTCAAAACACAGCGGCACTCACGGCAGTCACCGCAAAAATCATCTAAACTCTCTTTACAAAAATTGGTCATGGCCAATGCGCGAGCGACAGCATACTGGCCTGCGCCGGCGGGGCCGTAAATTAAATTGGTACCGCCAAACATTCCCCGCGTAATTGAGCGTTTCAGGTGTTTCTTGATGGATGGATGGCACTCGACATTTTTCCAAGGCATAATTTCAAGCGAACACTCTTTATTTTTTTTTATAATTCCTCTTAAATGATTCTATAAAATCAATTCGGATATAATATTTTCAAAAGTTTTCATAGACCGGCTAATCAAATTGCACGAGTTCAATTTACACTATTATATAAACAAAGTGGTTCCCAATGAAGAAACAAAGCTCTTTTACAAAAAAACAGAATTCAGGTAAAAAACTTGTAATCGGTAGCGTTCTATTACTTATCACCTTGATTTTAATAGGTTTAGTCCTTTTGAACAAAGATGGGGCTGCCGCAGATATCGTTCAGGATATTCCCGCTACGTTGGAATGCACCAACAACCAATTCCAAGGGGACGTAATACTCGTTACCAATCTTGATAAACCACTCCAATTCAGATGCGATCTGCAAAAAAGCATCGATAAGTTGCCTCAAGGCTATATACCGAAGCCGGCCGAATATAAATGGAAGGCAGACTCTGGAGACCTAAAAGCAAATAAAAACCAATGCGCCTGGTCGAGAATGGATCCGGGATTACAAACGCTGGATGTAAGCGGCAGCATTGCTTATCTTCCACCAGCGCCGAAATCCATTTTTTCTTCGCAGCAACCGAAAATCATTCATCGGTTCAGCGCTTCAACTATTTGCCTGGCGCCCATTGAAGTTGAATCCTTGAAAGACGGGAAAATAGATGGATTTGAAGTCGGCGTCTATCCCGATCCAACCGATCCAAAAGATTTAAATCGAATCGAAAGCCCGGTTTTAAGGCAGCGTATCAAAGACAACGCCGATGTTTATGCTCCTCCCCGATTTTTTTACCCCGTGACACCAGAAACTTATTTCATCCGCATATTTGATTCATACACGCTGGGAGAATTTGACCTGGACCCTCGATTTATCACACTTGAATATCCCCGCTTCATCGCAATCGATCCAAAATTGCTGGAAAAAATCAAGCTGCTGGAGGCGTTAATGCGTGAAGAAGGAGTATCCGTCTCTAAATTCAATGTTATCTATGGTTTCCGCAGCCCCGCTTATAATATCGGTTCATGGAAAAAGGACGGCGAAGAGACTCTAAAAGAACCTTTTTCTGTTCATATGTACGGCAAAGCCTTGGATTTTATCGTTGATGAAGACCATGATCTGGTCATCGACGACCTCAATCAAGACGGTAAAATCAGCCCAGAGGACGCCAAATACCTGCTTTCGTTCGTAAACAAACTGGACCGGCGCTTATTGGAACAAGGGAGCGATCTCGTGGGTGGAGCCGGTTATTATTACCATCACGATTTTTGGGAACGGGGCCGCTACGTCCAAACGCCTTATGTACACATGGATATTCGCAATTATGTCCGCGAAAACGGGACTTTGATTCGGTGGGTAGGACATGATACAATTGGAGTCCAGCAAATGGCCCAGCCTTATAAGCATCATGGCCGATTACCCCCAAATCCTTTATTGAATAAATAATCGTTGAAATATTTTTTGATTTAGAGGCTTGACTGAATCGCTTCGCTATTTATAATTCTTTCACTGTACAAATAAATATTCTATTCCCCTGTAGCTCAATAGGTAGAGCAATCGGCTGTTAACCGATGTGTTGTAGGTTCGAGTCCTACCGGGGGAGTTTTTATTTGCCATTTATTAGTTCGATTTTTGAGTGTCTTTTATTGCCAAGGATAAGGCTTTGTATCAGGATATTCATTTATATAAGATTTAAATTCATCTTGATTTAGACCAATTGAATTTCTCGCTCCGCTTCAAATTCCGCAAAAGCAAGCCGTTCTCTTTCAGCCTTTACGATTATTTTCCGTGAAATGTCTAATGCCTCAGTGCGGGAGATGATACGGTCATGAATATCTTGATAACTCCATACTGTTGGAGTTTCCAACGAATCTCTAATATCGCCTCAACTAGTGGCTTGTTTTTAAATTCTTTGTTCATCAATCACCTTTCGGCTGAAACTGTTTATTCTGATGTAACCGATTTCACTAGCTAGCAATCTTTTTTGCTGGATAAAACAGGCTGTTAGACTTTTTTCAACGATTGTTTTTTTCGTGTGAACTGGACTTCGTATTTTTCCCGTCTTCATCTTCCATCCCAAATGAAATGCTGGAATCATACCCGCCCGCTATAATTTCACTGCACGCCGTGTGTGCTTTGGCATATCGGGTTGCGCCCTTGGCGGTTTTCATTATTTCATTAAAGCCTTCCACCTTCAGTTTTTGGTCAGGAAGTCTATTCCTCACCACCAACTTTTTTTCCACGTATTGAAGGCGTATGGAACGAAGCGCAGATTCCTGCCCCAAATGGGCGCATGAGGATAGCCAGTGGGCAATTCACCTGGAAATGAAATTACTCATCAAGGTTTTTTTGCAACAACTCAACATCCAGATTTCGAGGTTGAACTCCTTCTTTAATTGCCAAAGCCGCAGCGGCTCCCACTGCCGCTCCGGTCGCCATGGCAATGCGTTGAACCCGATACGACGCAAACGCCTCGTGACTGCCGCTGATGCACCGCCCCCCGATCAACAATCCGTCTATATCCCGCGGCACCATGCATCCATAAGGAATATCATAGGGTTTAACGATAGCGGCCAAACCTTCCGCCTGACCACTCCCGGCTGGATTATGAATGTCGATAACAAACTGCGCGCCTTGAACAACCGCATCCGGATGTTTGCGTCCATTGAGCAAATCGTCGCGTGTAAGGTATTTTTCACCAATAAACCGCCGTGTTTCACGCACGCCTACGATCGCGGGCATACCTGAAATGTAGGCGTTTTCATACCCAGGCGCATGTTTTCTCAAAAACTTCCATATTTGATACGCCTGTTTTCTCCCTTCCAATTCGGCTCTGGTCAAATCCTGGACTTTGGTGCCATCCACATAATTGATCTGAGTGGCGTTGATTCCTCTTTCCCCTTTCCTTCTCGTCTTATAGGTGCGCACCACCCCCACATTCTCCGGCAATTCACCGTTTTGCTGCCCTTTTCTGACCACTTCCTCCCAAATACCTTCCGGCACCCGTACTTTTTTGGCTGCTCGCTCCCCACCGCAGAGCAGCGCTTTTTCTTCATCGACACCGGCTATGCGGTACATAATAGACATCGGCTGCAATAAACCGTCTTCCGGACGGCCTTTTTCAAACTCAGCATCCGCATTGCAGGCAACATCACCATCACCGGTCGTATCCACCACGATATCAGCATCAAATTCAAGAATACCTTCTTTGCTGACCGCCTTCACGCCTGTTACCCTGTTTCCGTTTTTCTTTATCTCAGTAATCCAGCTATGCAGCAAAATCTCGGCTCCCGCTTCCATCAAGATGTCCGCATATTTTAAATCGAGGGCTTCAAAATCGACATGCTTCCCCAACTGATCGATAATGACGTTTGAAAATGCAGGTTTTTCCACCCTCCCCATAAGTGGATTCACCATCGCCTGCACAGCCATCCCTCCCAAACGGCCATACCGTTCAATCAGTAAGACCTTCGCCCCCAGCCGCGCTGCCATGGTAGCGGCCGCAAATCCGGACGGCCCACCGCCACAGACCAACACCTCGGTTTTAAACCGCTTCGTTCCTTTATTCCTCTTGCCTTCACCAGCGATGGCATGATGCCGGCCACCGGGCAAAATATCCGCCGCCACCAAACCGCCACCGGTCGATGCAAAAGTTTTAATAAAATTCCGTCTCTTCATAATTTTTCCTTTGAATGATCAATCACTGTTGAATAAATCATCATCACCAAAACCATATAGTTCTGAAAATAACCACACAGGAATATCATGGCTTGTGGTTTCTATAGGGCTAACCACAAACTCTGCCCCCGCTTTTGTTCCCTTAATTGTTTTATCAAATCCCCATATAAGAAAATCTTCACCATATGAAGAAATGGTATTCATTGGCACATGATAATAATCCCTCAGTGGTTTCCACATTCCTCCAGCTTGATTCCTGTAAAATGCTTTCCGCTCACCCCATGACATACTTTTTTCATGTAATCGCATTCCTTGGAGTAAATTCTTATAGGATTTTACGACAAACAAAGCAGTATCGACAGTGGGTGCTACATAAAGGTCATATACAAGTTGAGGCAATACATCAGCATATTCTCCTTCCCGTAATTTAGACAAGCCGGGAACCATATTCAATAATAGTTCAGCGATTTTGTCGTAATCAGAAAGTCCTTTTGCAATTTGGCCTTTATTTGGAATGGCTTTCTTCCCATCTTGTTTGACACGCTTCATAATTGCTTCTTTGATATTTTTTGCCATCTGCTTGTAATCCAAATTCTTATTAGCACGCATTAATCGGGCCATAATTGCTCGAATCCGCTTGGCCGCACCAACCATTTTTTTAGCGCTGGTTCCCATCGGATCAACATAGGAAAGAGGATTATTCATTGAATAGACATAAGGATTTATCTCCATTGGAACTGCCGTCAGAGACCATTCCACATCTCGGGATAAAAACCGCCCAGTTTTAGGATCATAAAACCGGGTTCGCATGTAATAAAATTCATTAATTTTCTGAACACCATGTTCCCCCGTATATAAAAACGGTTGGGTACTTGTACCTTCATGAGCCAGCAATACCCCAAACGGAGTATATGCATATGAATCAGTCACATTACCATCCGAGCCGGTTAAAGCAAGTGTCGAACCAATATGATCGAAATGATAGAACGAAACCGCATTGTTTTGGGGTATTTCAATGGAATACAACAGATATCCTTCAGGTGTCCAAATATAATACCGAATCGGCTGCCCGCCGATGCTTTCCTTCAGGACCTGCCCATCTCCCAAAGCATAATGGTAAGCCATTTGGACGGTTTGATCACCTTCAGAATACTCGATCAAGTCACCAAATCCATTATAAAGAAGCGTTGTTTGATCGATCCCAACAAGGTGCGAGGCTCCCTTCCAGGTCAATGTATGGTTTGGAGTCGTTAGAACATTTCCCAATGGATCATAGGTATATCCTCCGCCCCGCAGTTGTGACGCTTCATCAAATTCGAAAGTATCTTCGGTTCCAAGTTTTTCCCGCAAAATCAAGCCTTCATCCAAAGGCGTCTTTTTTTGCATCTGAACAATCTGACCTGCAGCATTGTATTGATTATTCAGTTGGATAAAATCACCATCACGAATCTCGGTTATCTGATTCAGTGGATCATATGCAAAGCCGGTACTGACGCCATTGGAACGTGATAGAGTAATCAAGCGATGATCATTATCATAGTTAAATTCTACAAAACTACCGGTCAGGCTGTCTGAAACACGAGTTAAAAGACCCGTATTTAAGTCATATTCATAAGTAACAACAAGTTCATCCCCATAATCCAAGGTTTGCAAACGGTCACCGGCATCGAAGGATGCATCAATCGTACCGGATGGATTCCTGCAGGTTAGAATATTCCCGTTGGCATCATGGGTCATGGTTACGTGGTTGCAGGCTATTAGATAATCACGAGAATTGTATTCAAATTCCAAGGCTAGATCATTATCCCATTCTTTTCTGAGTAAATTGCCATTTTGATCATAAGTCGATATCGACCTGACCTGGTTAGGATACTGAGTTTCCACCAATTCCCCATCCAGGTTATAGGAATAATTCCATTCGTTACCTTTGGGATCAGTAATTGTGGAAATTCGTCCCATTGAAGTATGTTCAAAACTCCAATCCTGGCCGTTCAGATCAGTCAATGTTGTTATATTACCTGCATCATCGTAAACATATTGAATGAAACTTCCATTTGGTACCGTGATCCGTTCATAGAGGCCTTTCTCATTGTATTGAAAACGTATCGTTTGCCCTTGCGGGTATTTAATGGCTGTGATGTGACCGAAGCCATCACGTTCGTAGGCTGTAACGTTTCCCAACGGATCCGTCATTGAAGTGATCAATCCACCCGAATCACAACTGTATTGAGTCAAAAACCCCAAGGGCGTTTCTTCCGATGTTTTAAATCCTTCTTCATTGTATTCGTATCGCCAGGTATCATCCCCGATAGTAGTTGTCATCATATACCCCAGATAGTTGTACAATAAGTTCGTTTCTAAACCATTTGGATCAGATACTGATATAATCTTGTTTGATCCATTGTATTCGTAAGTGGTTCGTCCACCTTTCGAATCGATGTATGTTTGAATGCGGTCCGAGGCGTCATATTCATATTGTTCTGTACTTCCATCTGGATAAGTAACTTTGATCAAGTTCCCGTTCCCATCGTATTCCATTGTCTCTACTCCACCATTTCCATCTGTCATGGAGGTTATTCGATCCATCAAATCGTAAGTCATTTCTGTCACTCGCCCCATTCCGGACGTAATTTTTGCAGGACGGCCGAATTCATCATATTCAATGGATGTAACACCTGTATCTGAATTCGTGCTGGTCTCAAGAAGTCCTTTATCGTTGTAACTATATTCGATCACTCCGCCGAGGGGATTAGTGGAAGTCAATAATTGTCCACTCGAATTCAGTGTCGATACCCATCGGTTCCCAGATAAATCTACTTTTTCAATGATATTTCCTCGTTCATCATATATGTATGATTCACTTCGCCCATCCGAATAATCTACCTGTTTTAATAACTCAAAAGTGAATGAAACACGCGAATTGGAAGTGTCATCACCAAATGACTGTGTTTGTTGAATATAGTTAAAATCTATTGTTTGATTTCTGGAATTCTGTATGGAAGAGACTTTTTCAGAATTTTCTTTATACTCGACTGTGATTGATTGCCCCGTGCGATCATTAATTTCTGTCAACCGGTTCTTATCATCGCGTTCCAGCTGAATGGATTCTTCATAAGGTCCACGATGCTCGGTTAAAAAATGTCCGCCTTGGTGAGTGTGATATATTCTGCTTCCAACAGGCAAGCGAACTTCTGTTTCTAGTTTGTCATCGGAATAGTCAAGCCG
>CAZXSQ010000186.1:0-12053 GCA_964643335.1 uncultured bacterium | reverse complement strand
GACTTTACATGAAAGTACGTATCCCTCGGCTATTTCAATATTTTCAATTCTAAATGATGTGTTTTTAATCGATTTAATTATGATATTTGACGATAAGGATATATCCGGAGCTTTTTCAAAAATTAAAATAGTGGGTTGATATTCAACCAATGGTTGTACGTCAGCAATAACTTCAAATGTTATTGTAGTATTATTAATAGATTCAATTCCTAAATGAACCTTTTGCTTAATTACTCCTTTATATCCAAATGGATTAAATAATACATGAACTTTCCCTGTCGTATGAGAAGGTATTTGTGTTGGATTTTTGATTGAAACACATCCGCAGCTAGAATTGAGTTTTTTAAGGATTAAAGATGACTTTTGTCGATTATCAATGAACACTTCATGAGTCTTAATTTTACCTGATGTAACTTTGCCTAAATCAACTTTATGCAAAATATTGCTATTTATTACATTCTTATCAAAAATAAACACTGGATTATTATCGGAATTTATATTTTTATCATTCGAATAAATAATATTATTCATAACGAGACTGTAAAAAATAAGTAATAATAAAATAATTATTAAAAAGATTAGGATATAAATTTTAAATTTCATCTTATCAATATCTCCTTAGTCATTATCTAGTGAATTAATTACTTATTGAATCAAAAGAAAAATTACGATTTGGTATTTCACGATTGCGTGATTGTAAAATGATATCTCCAGCCTGGATTGTTCCGGTACGTAATTTTAAATCGAAATATTTATACATAGTTTTATGACCAGGATGAAATCCAGCCAGCCAGAAAGGAATATTTGGTAATGATTGTAATATAAAATTACCATGTTCATCTGTGCGAGTCTGTGGCAAATAAGGCTGAAGCCAGGCTTGTTCTCGGCTTGATCCGCGCATCTCAAAGCGTCTGGAAAAACCCGTATCCTGAATTTGAGTAAAGTCCTCTATAGGCCGATTTGATATTAAAACTCGAACTTGAGCATTGGGCACACCCTCATTAGTCAATTCAGAAATTAAGCGGCCTTGTAAAGATACTGTTGGTTTCATTTGTATCAGAATGTTACGCCTTGATTCTTCTGCTTCCATATATAAAGGTTCACTAAATGCGAGGTTATAATCAGGATGATAAACTGCAACGCGGAATGGACTTTCAGAAGCATTATCACCGGATAGATGAAAAACACCATTTGGTGTTTGAACAGTCGTCCATTGATAATGATCATGGATAATTGGGTAATCACTCGAAGATGGTTCTAAATGCCCAGGTATAAGCGTAAGGTCAAATCGGTCAACAGGTTGACCTTGAGGATCAATAACCTGACCATAAATTTCAAATGACAAATCCTCTTTTGAATCAACAATGATTTCTATACTTTTTTGTCCATCATGTATGCCATCAATAGTTTTCGGTTCATAATCTGATTTGGGTACAGCAGTAATTCTATAAGCTTTGGCTTCCATTGGCCAAAAATGTCCAGACGGATCAAATTTAAATTCACCTTGTTCATTCGTTTGGGTTAAATTTTCACCTGCGAACTTGGAACGTTTCTTTTTTTCAGAGTAAGGAGTTACATAAATGTCTGCCTCGTCAACTGGTTGTCTTTTCGAGTTTAGGACAAACCCCTCTATTTCTGTATCACTTTCATTTAATATGAAATTGACTTCATTTTTTTTATTGGGTTGAATAGTAATTTTTCTATCTTCTTTTTTTTGTGTATCTAAATACCCCGTCGATTCTGCATAACAACGGTAGTTTCCAGGCTCAAGAAATTCAGCATATTCACCATTGTTGTTGGTTTCGGCTAAACCAGCGACATGGATATCATGAGAATTGGGTTGAGGAATGTAGAAATAAACTATCGCATTTTCAATTCCATTCCCCTTTTCGTCTTTTACCGTGCCGAAGACATTCCAATCCTTTTTGTACTGTATATCCACCGGAGTAATATGATCACCTGGAGATGGTTTGAAATTTTCTGAATAAGCAAATCCATAAAAGGCATGTTTTGCTCTGACAAAAACTTCAGAAACATTTTCATTGAATTCGAATGTGCCATCAATTGAATATTCACCATCCTCTTTTGTAATAATAGTCTTTCCCATTTGTTTTGAGCCTTTGTAACCTACACTAAAATCAGGTTCAAAACAAAGCCAAAGTGACACTTCTGCATTTGGAAGTGGTTCTCCATCTTTAGTTAAAACTTTTCCGGATATATTCCATGCAGGTTTTAACCAAAGAATAATGTCATCCACATCTTCATCAATTCTATGAGCGACTTTTACTGGTTCATTGGCACCATACGATTTAAAAGAACTGTAATTACCTGAGATATAACCATTGATCTTTTCAACAAACAATGTATATATTCCCGGCAATCTTTCAGTGAATTTAAACGAACCAGTATCATCAGTCATGCAAAATTCCCGACTCATTTTATTTGACTCACATACAACAGTAGCGGATGAGATTCCTTGATTCGTGATTGAATCAAGCACCTTGCCGGACAATGAAAATCGAATTGATTGCATGACCAACCTTATTTCTGCAAAATCTCTATGAGAGACATCCACTTCAACCGATGTAGATTGATGGACTTCCGGTGCCGAAGCCTTGATTGTATAGATTGATGGTGGCAAGTTTTCGAACTCTACTATTCCATGAATATTTGTTGATTCATTAAAAATTGTTAATCTTCCTACTCCTTGTTTTGATCGGCAATTTATGGATGCGGCTCCAATGGGATTATCATTATCATCAACTACATGAACAATAATTTTCGCAGATTGATTCAACTCTATGATTAGATTTGTATTTCCTGCTTTAACCTTTTCATAGTGTGGTAAGTACTCAGGATGGCTAACGAATAGGATATAATCTCCAGCGGGGAGTGGGGATAATTCAAACTGGCCCTGTTGAATGCTTTGGGTGGAAGATGGCATCTCCTCTTGTGGGACATCATATTCAGTGGTGGCGGAATGAATGGATATGGTGGCTCCCTCGATTTGTTTTGTACCGGAAAGAATGGTCCCTGCAATCATCAGTTTTCGGGGTAATATGATGCGTTGAGGCGTATCCGTGTTTCCAGGAAAAGCGGAAAGTGAAACATTTATTTTCGAAAAACAAGATTGGTGGTGGAACGAAAAAACCGGATCATCTTTCTGCTGAACATTAATTGTGCAATAGCCCGTTTCATTACTTTGGAAAACCTTTTTATTCCCGTTGTTTCTATGTTTCAACTCAATGGATGCATGAGATAAAGCATTTCCCAGTTCATCTTCAAGTTTAAAGCATACTTCCCGAAGGGATATTTTCGTTGTCTTTTCTACTATTGGCGCTGGTGTATTTTTTACAGTTATATGCTTCGGGGCTTCCGGTAGAGACGCCTGTTTTTCAGGGAGTGATTGAAGGTACCATATTCCTACGATTAAGGTAACAATGAGTAAAATGGCAAGGAAGGATAGTATTCGAGTCATGATAGTTCTCCTCAGCGAATAAAGTAATTATAAGATACATTTTACAGAGTATCTAGTAAAAATTTTTGCTTGTTCCGTATAGGGAGTATCACTTTTATTTCTCCTTCAAACAATATCCCCGTCCGTTGTTGTGAATGGGGTAACCCATCATAATCAAGTCATTGATATCCCGGTGGATCTGTGTACGGGACAGGTAAAATCGCATCGACAAGCAGCCAAGTGTCCATTTCTTGGGTTCTTTTCGAATCAGGTCGAGGATATCAAATAGACGCCTGTCTCGTAAAAGACGTTTTTGATGTATAGACAAATTCATTTTCCCAGCGGTCGATCAAAATAAAATTAGTCTTTCTTTCATAAGTACGACAAAAACTTTGGGATTATTTCATGAGATTTCGAATTTTTTTGATGAGTATGTATAGCAAAAATATTTAGTAAGCGTATTTTAGCCTTTATCACTCATTTTTTATTCAAAAAATAGTGATTGAAATGTCACTTTGTATAACTTTTAATAATCGAGTAGGGTAAGGTAGGAAGATCCATCCTACCTTATCCCTCTCACAGAACCGTACGTACGGGCCTCGTATACGGCTCCTGTTGATTCTCCTTCATGTGGTTGAAACAGAAATACCGGTTTCCACAGATTCCATATCGAATAATCCTAATCTTGCCAAGTATCTGTTAGGCATGGCAAAACTGGCCAATGGGCTGGCTGCATTTCTCCACGATCTCATTTTGATGAATTGGAACTCCCCTTTGTAGCCAAGCTGTCTCAGTCGGCGATGTAGCCTCTTGGGCTTCTTCCACAGGCTGAGCTGCTTCGCTCGCAGGCGCCGTCTGATCCATTTCATCAGGGATTCAAACACTCCTTTGCAGTTGGCGATACGGAAGTAGTTCGCAAATCCTCGGATCACCGGGTTCAAGTCTTCAATGACTTTCTCCAGGTTTACCGGTGAGTTGCGCCGGGTTATTTTTCTTACCTTTTTCTTCAGCGCTTTGACCTTGTCCTCTTGGATGCGAGTGTATCCCGTGTGGATTTCCACCCCGAGAAATTTCACGCCGTCTCCACTGTGAACAATGTGGGTCTTTTGCTGATTGACGGTAAGCTTGAGTTCCCCTTCCAGGTACGCGCTGGCCTGCTTGCGAGCGTTCTCCGCGGCACTTTTCGAGCGGGTCAAGATCAGGATGTCGTCGGCATAGCGGACAATCCGGTGGTTTCGACTCATCATGAACTGATCGAATCTGTCCAGATAGATGTTCGCGATCAGCGGACTGATCACTCCTCCTTGTGGACTTCCCACCGTGCTCGCCTGCCATTCCTCCCCAATCATTACTCCGCTCTCCAGAAACAGACGGATCAAATTCAGTATACTCCCGTCCGTCACTCGCTTGCGGATCCCTTGGATGATGAGTTCGTGATCCAGCGTGTCGAAACATTTCGACAAATCCATGTCGACGACCCATTGCAAGCCGCCTTCCCGGATGAACATCGTCGCTTTCGCTACCGCCTGATGACCGCTTCGGCCTGGCCGGTACCCGTAACTCGACGGATGAAATTCCGGATCAAATATCGGCTGCAGGATGTTCAACAGGGTCTGTTGCACTACCCGGTCTCGGACTGCGGGTACTCCGAGTTTTCTAATCCCGCCGTTTGGCTTGGAAATTTCCACTCGTTTTACCGGCTTCGGCCGGTAGGTTTTCTCCCGCAGTTCCTTTGCCAGCGCCGTGAGATTCTCATCCAGATTCTCGGCGAACTCTTCGATGGTCTGCCGGTCGATTCCGGCTGCACCTTTCGCGGACTTCACCTTCTTGAATGCTTCGTACAGATTTCGTTTCGACAGCATCCGATCATATAGACTGTAGTAAACTCTCATGCCGCTCGCTCCTGCGTTCCCTTCCCTCGTCTTCGCCGCTTCCCCTCCGGCTCTTCACCTGGACTGTGCCGTCTTCTATCCCTTTCGGGCAATGTGCGGCCATCGTTCCAAGTTACTCCGGTGAGCAGCCAAGAAAGGCAGACCACCTGTCACAGCTTACCGCCTTCCAAGTGCCCCATCCCGTCGATGGTTTGGACTCGGTTCCGCGCTTCTTCCAAGTTCTGAGAACCTTTGAATCAACTTCCTCCCTTCGCAACTGATACGGCTTTTGGCTCGCATCAGTCCCTGTGAACTCTGCCACAGGTCATCCCGGTTTTCTCCTCCAGACAGTTACCTGCTTTCTCAGGCCGGGATTTCCACACTACTACGGATTCATCTGCCACCTCACACCGCTTCGATCCGTCTCGAGTTTCCTCTTGAGTTTCACTATCCGCCCTCTTGCTGCGGAACGATATGAGGCTTCCCCAGTTACTGACGGGTCCCTATGAGCCACTCCACCCTCAAACACGTCACGGATCTGACCAAGTATGGGGCTTCGCGCTATTTCGCACGCTTACCCACCCGCGCCGCCGAATCAGGTTCGCATGCGCTGTGTGCAGCTCACTTCCTATCGCTTCCTTCAGACCCCACCGTTGCCCGCGGCGCCCTTGCGATTCGGATTGTCTTCCCCTTGGCCGGGGTGACGCCCGCTTCTTTCAGCAGGCCGGGTTTGCCCGCTTCGCTGGGCAAACAAAAAATGAGGAAATACATTCCTCATTAAAATCAAAAAGTTATTTATTGATATATTAAGGACAAGGATCTCCACCTAATGTATCGCGAGCTACCCATGCAAGCCATGGATCATCAGGATATCCGTCTGGTTGTCCATAATTGCAATATTTTGTAGAACTCGCCCAATAACAGGGAATTATACTACAGGCTGTCCCGCTTCTTAATTGATAATATACATCCGTACCTCCTTCAATACATTCAGTGAATCCTTCACTAGCATAAATACAACATTGAAAATCACCACATAATTCACTATCTGTGCAAGGATTTTGTGAATTGCAAAAATATCCTACATAATCTGTGTTTAGTGTGTAGCACGTTTGACTAATAGCATAACTTGCTATAACAATGGAAATAAAGTATAATATAATTAATGAAGTAATTTTTTTCATGATATTTTCTCCTTTTTTGCATATTCAATATATATGTTGTTTTGCTTCATATTAACAAATCAATAGGGTGGTGATCTTTCTCTTTTTTCAGTAAATAAAATAGGCATGATTACCTCACTTTTCAGAATCTAATACTTTTTTCATTATGCCAAACAAAGTTGAAGGATCATCAGGATCGGAAGAGACTTTGATAGATGATTTATGAATATGGTCGGATACCCTTACGTTTGGTGGAAGTTCAATATCAATATCTTTTTCAGATAAATCTGGTACGATCTTGAAACCTTTTACCGTATATTTGGTTTTAATTCTTAACCATTCTTTTTTAGTGACAGGATGCACTTTATATTGTTTGTAATAAAAAATCTTAGGAATAAGATTTTTTTCTGTATCAAATGGTGGATATTCATATACAGATCGATAATTAATAAATTTTTGTTCAAATTCAGTTGGAAAATACAATCGGTTTTTTGAAAAAAATAATGTATATTGCTCATTTTGATGAGGTATAACTTTTAACTTCAATAAATCATTTTCATCATTTAATTCAACTGATGATCTAGAAATTTGATTATAGATCTTTTCATAATAAAACAAACGTGTTGTCCATCTCGCTTGTGTAGGATTGGAATAAATTATAACGTTATTTGAGCGAAGATTATAATTAGAAGTGATTCCATTATGATAAATCATTATTTCAACGGTTTGCTTTAGGTTTTTATCGTAGAAAAAACCAATAAATGTATCCAGATCAAGGCATTTAAACGTATATATCATTCTCGAAACAGATGTACTTGTATAATACTTTACATGATTTTTTAATAACTTTTCATAAGTATCTTCATCCATTTTTGACCGATTCAAGTTTTTTGATTCATATTCAATAGCCTTTTCTTTACTGTCAAACAATGGCATATGTTCTAAATATGATTCTAATTTGAATACCACCGGACTTAGTTTTTTGCTGTACTGCTTTAAATTTTCGATAAACAGTTTTTCCTTATCTGCCGGAGCACAGATAAAAAATAATAATGAAAATAATAAAATCGATAATTTCATTTTGTATTCTCCTTTAATTAATAATCGATTTTTGTAATCCAAACCGGAATACGTTGTTCAAGTCCTCCCATTTCAAATTGAATAAAACTTCGTGTAGTTTCATTTATATCATTGGCTGATAATGAGACATGAAGTTCATAGAGGGAAATGACATGTTCTTGATTGTCGTACTTTTTTTTCTTTTTTTGAACTGATAGAGCGGCGAAAGGTGATTGGTAGTGCAATTCAGAGACGGAAGGTGTAATAAAATTGGGTTGAATGGTAATATTTATTTGATAGGGACTGGTGGAATCTGAAACAACGTAATGCACAGTGGATGGTTTGACATTAAAGTATTTTTGTTCCCGTTCGATAATATCGCAACGTATTATTTCTCCTTTATCCCCTTCAATTCGAATTTCGTGAATATCCAATGCGCTATTTCTTTTTTTTTGTGTCACCATTATGGTGCTATTATTTAAGACCTTATCACCTAATTTGTGTGATAATTCGTACCCTTTTGGTTTTACGATCTTGGTAATGAAAAAATGAGGACGTTTTTTCAAAATGATATGAATGTTCTTCGATAAATCTTGTTCGGCATTTTTAACAAAAATTAATAAATGTGGACTGTATTCAAAAGCAGGTGAAACATTTGCAATTATCTCAAAAGAAACATGAGAAATATTCCCTCTATCAATATCCATACCGGCTTTTTGCCTTTCTTTCCCTTTTTGTCCTATTGGATTGAATAGTACTTTGACAAAATCCGTTGTATTAGGCAGTGCTGTCGTGGCAGATTTTAAAGAGACACAACCACATGAACTTGAAACAGGTTTTAGTCGAATTGGTTTTGAAAGATTATTTTGAACGGTAAATTTCTTTTCTCGAACACGATAATCCTGAATCAATCCAAAGTCGACACGAATTGTTTTGACTACTCTTTCTGAATCGCAATTTTTGATTGTGATATAATTTGAAAAATTCGAATTATTTATATTGAAATAAAGAATAAGTAAACACACCGTAATAAGAAATGTTATGATACTTGTTCGTGTAAAGTTCATTGTTAACCCCTCTATTATTAATGACTATTCAATTCGATTACCGGTTTTGGCGGCTGTATATTTCTCGACCACATTTTAAGTAAAATGGGTTGTAGTTCAAAAATTGCACCATTTTGTGGTGGATTGACTTGATGAAATAAAGGTTCATGAATTCCACTCATGATTACGAGCCAAAAAGGTATTCTTGGAAGTGAATCGAGAACAAAATGGCCATTTGAGTCTGATTTTGTGCGTGGTAGATGTTGCTGCAGCCAAGCTTGCTCACGGCTAGTTCCTTTTAATGAAAAACGGCGGGAAAATCCAGTTGATTGAAAAACACTGTAATCATTGAATACTGAAGAAGATAATTGAACCATAATTCTTGCTCCTTCTACAGGAGTTTGATCATCCGCATCAAGAAGGGTTCCCTTTATTGTTATCGGTGGATGAAATTGAATAATGACATCCTCTCGGACTTCAAGAGGTTTTAATTCAATTTGATCGCTTGCCGCTAATCCTAGTTCAGGGTGATTAACACAAATCAGAAAAGGACCTTCCTCACAATCTGAACCAACTATGTGGAATTCACCTTCGGGAGAATATATACTTTGCCAGTCATAGATGGATTGATTCGCGGTCAATGATTCCTTTTCAAGTTTTATTATTCGTGGCAAAACCAGCAATTGATAGGATTGAACAGGAGCACCATCATGAGCATAAACATGCCCATAGATTTCAAAAGAACGATCCTCTTTATCTTGAAGAACGATTTTTAGATTTTTTTGACCGGGTTCAATATCATCGATGGACTTTTTTGAAAGATTGGAATCATGGGGAGGAATAGCAGTGATACGATAAACAGGTTTACTGGCCGGCCAGAATTTACCGGCAAAATCCAGTTGGAAAAAACCTTCTTCATTTGTTTTCGTGATGCTGTTTCCTATAACTTTTTTTGGAATATGTTTTCCTTTATTGTATTGATATATATGGATTTCTGCGTTGGAGACTGGAATATTATCGCTTGTCACAACGAAACCATTCATAAATTCCTGTTTTTTAGATAATAAAAAATTGAGTTCCTTTTTTTCATTGTCACTGATAGTAATCTGCCGGGGAGGGTTATTTTTTGATGGATTGTACCCTTCAGCTTCTGCATGGCATGAATAGATTCCATAATCAATATGAATAGAATAATCTCCGGATTCATCTGTTTGAGCACGTCCCTCAATTTTTGTGGGAGCATTGTCGTTCAAATGATAGAAAAAAACAACCGCATTGGGTATTCCTTCTCCATCCTTATTCTTTACATTTCCTGATACATTTAATTCTTCATTAAATTGAATATTGACACCTGTTAGATTATCCCCTGGTTTAGGCTGCATGATTTCCGAATTTTTTCTACCATAAGCTGAATGACTGGCCTTGACGAATACGTAAGCGTTTTCACGTTCATAGTCAAAATTTCCTGTTAATTCATAAGAGCCATCTGAATGTGTAAATGACTCTTTCCCTAGTTTTTTCGAACCAGAATAACCGACACTTATCTTTGGACGAAAATGGATATGAAGAGACACTCGAGTATTAGCAAGCCCCTTATTATTTTCATCAAGAACTTTTCCTGATATTTTCCAAGATGGTTTTAACCATAGAATAAGATTGGTTACGTCTTGATCGACAAAGTGGGATAATGTGAATGATTCTTGTGCACCATATGGTTTCAATATTGAATAATTACCGGAAATATATGAATCCATTTCTTCAACATATAATCGATAATAATCCGGAGTAAGACCAGTGAATTTGAAACTTCCATTCGTATCGGTTATACAATGGTTTGGAGCGTTTTTCCTTATTCGGTGAATGGATTGACAAATAACGGTAGCTGAAGGAATTCCGCTGCTTGTTTTCGTATCAAGTACTTTTCCTGAAATCGAAAATCGTTTTGATATCAAAGTAAGTGTTATTTCTGCGATATCGGTAGAACGGAGATCAACAGTGGATGTAGCTGAATTGACCGACAACCGTGAAGAAGCTTGAATCGTATAATTCAATGGAAAAAGATTTTCGAATATTGCAGATCCATGTACATTAGTTTCTTTTTTTTGTAAAATTGTTTTACGATGTGATTGGATTTTTACCAATCCGCCTCCGATTGGAGTACCTTGATCATCTTTCAGATAAACATGGAGCGCTACTTTTTTGCGTAACTGAATCATTAAATTTTTTATACCAGATTGGCAATTTTCATAGTGTGGTAAGTACTCAGGATGGCTAACGAATAGGATATAATCTCCAGCGGGGAGTGGGGATAATTCAAACTGGCCCTGTTGAATGCTTTGGGTGGAAGATGGCATCTCCTCTTGTGGGACATCATATTCAGTGGTGGCGGAATGAATGGATATGGTGGCTCCCTCGATTTGTTTTGTACCGGAAAGAATGGTCCCTGCAATCATCAGTTTTCGGGGTAATATGATGCGTTGAGGCGTATCCGTGTTTCCAGGAAAAGCGGAAAGTGAAACATTTATTTTCGAAAAACAAGATTGGTGGTGGAACGAAAAAACCGGATCATCTTTCTGCTGAACATTAATTGTGCAATAGCCCGTTTCATTACTTTGGAAAACCTTTTTATTCCCGTTGTTTCTATGTTTCAACTCAATGGATGCATGAGATAAAGCATTTCCCAGTTCATCTTCAAGTTTAAAGCATACTTCCCGAAGGGATATTTTCGTTGTCTTTTCTACTATTGGCGCTGGTGTATTTTTTACAGTTATATGCTTCGGGGCTTCCGGTAGAGACGCCTGTTTTTCAGGGAGTGATTGAAGGTACCATATTCCTACGATTAAGGTAACAATGAGTAAAATGGCAAGGAAGGATAGTATTCGAGTCATGATAGTTCTCCTCAGCGAATAAAGTAATTATAAGATACATTTTACAGAGTATCTAGTAAAAATTTTTGCTTGTTCCGTATAGGGAGTATCACTTTTATTTCTCCTTCAAACAATATCCCCGTCCGTTGTTGTGAATGGGGTAACCCATCATAATCAAGTCATTGATATCCCGGTGGATCTGTGTACGGGACAGGTAAAATCGCATCGACAAGCAGCCAAGTGTCCATTTCTTGGGTTCTTTTCGAATCAGGTCGAGGATATCAAATAGACGCCTGTCTCGTAAAAGACGTTTTTGATGTATAGACAAATTCATTTTCCCAGCGGTCGATCAAAATAAAATTAGTCTTTCTTTCATAAGTACGACAAAAACTTTGGGATTATTTCATGAGATTTCGAATTTTTTTGATGAGTATGTATAGCAAAAATATTTAGTAAGCGTATTTTAGCCTTTATCACTCATTTTTTATTCAAAAAATAGTGATTGAAATGTCACTTTGTATAACTTTTAATAATCGAGTAGGGTAAGGTAGGAAGATCCATCCTACCTTATCCCTCTCACAGAACCGTAC
>CAZXSQ010000185.1:0-12068 GCA_964643335.1 uncultured bacterium | reverse complement strand
GGGCGCTTATCCACGTTCACCTCCCAATGTTTTGATTTGAGTTTTATTATATACCACATGCATTATTACACTTATAGGTTTTCTTAATAATTCTATTTTAATTTGACAAAATAAACTTTGTCAGAATATACATCTCCCAGGGCCCATGATGGTAATCTTTCAAATTGTGATATCGAAAACCTTATCATTCAATCTGATGACATATAAAGCGGAGATTTATTATCCTAACTTTTTAATCACTTTCATATAATGGATAATGGCAAAGATCAATGCCGGTGAATGTAAAAAGCACATTTATAAGTTCAAATGGCCTCATCATATTTTTCGGCTTTTAAAAGCCGGCGAAACCATTCAATGATCTTTTTTCGGTTGCGGTTGATGAACAATCCTCAGTTTTTTGTTTCTGAACGACTCTGGGCAGAGAAATGGGTTGGATGGTAAAATACTTCAGATTATATACTTCCCTGTACATATATGCCTTTCCTCTTTATTATATACTGATTTGTAATATAAATGTCAATGAAAAAGTAAAAAAATATTTAGAGTATCAATGCGAATATCCACAAATATCAGGACGAGTTTATGCCCATGTATTTGAAACCGCAGCTTTTGATCATTGATGAACTGTGAATGAAAAACATGACACATAATACAAATGAGCTGTTTCTTGAAATTATTCACCGACGTTATCAGAAAGCTGCTACGATCATTGCCACAAATAGACTTATAGAAGATTGGCGCAAAATCTTTATAATGTCACTGCTTCGGCAATACTCGATCGCTTTTTGGAAAATGTGAATTTTATCAAGATAACCGGGAAAAGCTATCGAAAAATATTCCAAAGAACAGAAAATGATTGATTCAAAAACAAAGAATTCATAATATAAAGGGTGGTACACTTTCAAGTGCCCGATGCACACCCTACGATCGATCTAATCTTTTCCGAGAAATTCGAGAGCTTGCGCGGGAGGTCTTAGGGCTTTTCATCGGAGTGTATACGTTCCGTCACTCTTGCGATAAGAATCTTAAAAGTAAAAGTGCGTTGGTTAAATATATTAGTGAATATTTAGGCCATAGCTCAACTGCTTCTCTCTTGAATTCAGCATCATATCTTCTACGTTGTTTGGTAGCCATGACACATCTCCATTGTTTAGTAAATATAAGAACTTTTTGGTGTGTCTACAAGAATGGGGACAGTCTAATGTTTTTGAATCGAAAAACGAAAGTAAAGATAATGAACAAGGTGAAAAAGATAATGAAACGATTTGATGAATTAAAAATAGAAGTAATGGACTTATTCATCCTTGCTCTATTAGACCGCATACGCCAGATCGGGACATCATTCTGAATTGTTAAAACGGGTAGCCGGTTGCACCTAAATCGAACTCTACATAACATTTTTGCTTGCATTTAAAAAAAAAATAAATATGAGTAGTAAAAAATGGTTATTGTATCCTAATTTTTTCCAAAGTATTACGTTCCATAATTTTGATAACAATGTGAATTAAATTCTATATGGGGATAACCCGATTCTCTGTATAGATAAACTCATAAATTCTATTATCATCAAAATCAGGTAAATGCATTTTTATTTCCATGGAAAAGAATACAGTTGAATTGAGAAATGACTGGCTCATCGCCCAGCTGGAACGTGTAGGATGGAATACCGGATCTCAAGAAAAAGTGATCCATGAAATTGATGGAGATCAAGATCATCGTCTTGTTCAAGTGCCTTTTATCACGGCCGGGGGCAACGCTTCTAAAGCCCGAATACTTCACGGTTTTGACCACGGAGACGAATTCTGGATTCGCGTCATATTTAATCTTTCGACTGTAAAAGATGCCCTGACCTGGTTGACACCGAAATCCATTCAAAGATATTACCGTAAAAATATCTTGGTTGTCAGGCAAGGGGACTGGTTTTTCGTAAAAAAAAATCATCTAAAGCCCAAAGGTATAATCCGGAAAAATGTTCTATACGGATCTCATGCAATCAAGGAATGGTGTGACGGATATGCTCGCGGCTGGGTCACACACAATACACACTTTTCCCTGTTTCTTGACGGTTGGCATCTTCCGGTCCGATGTCGAGGTTGGCATACATTAAGCGTGCCGAAACCTGTTCATAATCAAACCTACTGGAAAAACAGAATAGAACATAACCAAAAAGAAAAAACATCATACTAGGAAAAATCTTATGAAATCAAACCATCATGTACCGATTGGAAATTATCGATTTGATCAGGAAACCATCGAAAATTTCCAGGAGATTTTCAAGACCGGCAGACTCACCTATGGGCCGTTTCTCCGGAAATTTGAAAGCGAATTTGCAAGGCTTCACGAACAAACCTATGGCGTGTTCTGCGTCAGTGGGACGTCGGCTTTGCACGTAGCATTAAAAACACACCGCAAATTTAAAAACTGGGCTGTCGGTGATGAAGTACTGGTACCGGCTTTAACCTTTGTTGCCAGTTCCAATGTTGTCCTGCATGAACAGATGAAGCCTGTCTTTGTTGAAATCGAGAGTGATTTTTTTGACATGGATCCAGAACGCATCGAAGAAAAAATTACACCTCGAACTCGAGCGATCATGCCGGTTCACCTTTTCGGAATGCCATGCCGTATGCAGGAAATATCTGACATTGCACAAAAGCATGGATTGACTATCCTTGAAGACTGCTGTCAATGCACCTATGGTAAAATTGATAACAAACCAGTCGGAAGCTGGAGTGAGCTCCCCTGTTTTTCGACCTACTGCGGAAGTCTTGTGTTTACTGGAGTCGGAGGTCTGGTGTTGACCAATGACCAAAGCCAAATGATTCATTTACGAAAACTTTTGGCGCACGGCAGAGATGAAAAATATCTCAGTATAGATGATGATAATCTGGATAACCCTGAAAAACTCAAAGATGTGGTCAATAAACGGTTCTGTTTCGTCGATCTCGGGTTTTCATTCCGTATGACAGAATTCGAGGGAGCTGTCGGATTGCCGCAGATTAAAAGAATCGACGAAATTTTCAAAATCCGCCGTAACAATGCGGAATATTTGATTGCCGGACTAGAGGGCATCGATCTTTTACAGCTACCCAGGGACCGCGACAACGCACTTCGTTCTTTCCGGATGTTTCCGATTAAAATCAACGGTACAGGTAAAATCAGAAATACGATCTCTTTTTATCTTGAACAAAAGGGAATCGAAACAAGGCCACTGGTACCGCTTCTGGATCAGCCATATTATATTGAACTTTTCGGCAATTTGGCAGATTCGTACCCGATTGCAAAGGATGTGGGTCAGACTGGATTTTACATCGGATGTCATGAATATCTTGATCAAAGTGATCTCGACTATACCATTGACACCATTAAAGAAATTGTCAGAAAATTATAGGAGAGAAATGTTTAAGATCGGTTTATTAGGTTTGGGTCAACAGGCACTCCGCAGACATGTTCCCGCCTGGATTGATATCGGTGTGAAACTCTCTGCTGTATATGATACGGAGAAAACCGCCCTTGCCGAATTCGAAAAAGAATACAAAACTCATTATACGGATCAGCCGATTCCAACTCTATGTGACAGTTTTGATTCGTTTATCAAATGCATCGATATTGCAGATGTCGTGGTTCCTCCGAATGTACATTCCGAGGTGCTTACAAAATTGATCCGTGCCCAAAAGATGTTCATTTGTGAAAAGCCATTCTGCACTTCGTATCTTCAGGCTGTAGACATGCAGGAATCCATCATATCGATAAAAGGACAGGGCGCTTACCTTGAAAACTGGATTTTCGATCCGGTTGTCACCAATATTCAAGGTGTCATTGCATCGGGACAAGTGGGGGAACTACAGAGAATATCGGTTGTATTTCCCAATGCGGGACTCGCCCTGTATCCGAAACAGAGTCCATGGCGAGGGCAACGTCCGGCCGGAGGCGCTTTGCTGGATTGGGGATCCCATGCAACAGGATTGGCCTGGCATTTGGCCGGGGAAGAATCGATACTCGTCCAGGGAAAAGCTCTGGATATTCGCACCAGCCAAAAACGAACACTGGTTTCAGGACGGTTTCACAACAGTCAGGTGGAAGACATTGCCCAATTTGAATTGATATTAAAAACCGATCAAAACCGCTTTATTCTTGTCAATATCGACAGCTCATGGAATTGCCCCTGGATGTGGTCGCCGGGATATTCCTATCATATCCTCACCATTGATGGGTCTTACGGCTCGGCCGCCATTTCTGTAACAAACACCGAACAGGGACGCCGCTATTCCATGATCATGGACGATTTGCATGGCAAACAGGAAACCATTGATTTGGGATTGTTAAAACGCTACGACCCCACCGCTTCCGCCCTGCTCAATGCCGTGAAATCCCTGACGGAATGTCCGGATGATCACCCCGAATCCGACATCGAATTGGCCGTCAATGTACAGCTTGCCCTGGGATTAATTCAATATTCAACTCTATTGGGAAATCGAACCGTGACCACGGACCAGTTCAAGAGTTGGATCAAAGGCTTTAAAAGCAAATATCAGGATCCCGCACGGGTCTGGGAAGAAATGACAAAGTCGTAATAGCATGATGGATACCGGTTATAAAAATCCTCTTTTGTCCAGAAAAATTCGCAGTTTCGCGGCCGCCCCCCGTCTTTTCCAACTCGATGTGCTTTTAAATGACGAGGCAGACCACCTATTAACAGACTATCATAAACTGATTTTTTACTGGGCGGATGATTATCAGCGGATCAGGATTGTCATCGAAATACTCGCCGCTCAAAAGATCAAAAAGGCGGTTGCACAGAATCATGATGTACAGACCATTCGAAATATGCTTGATATTTGTCTGAAAAAATGTGCACTGCCCTCGCCGGTGGCCAGACTGCACCTCCTGACCGTGGCCCGTATTGAAAAACAAATAGATAATATCGAACTCGTCGATGAAATTCATCACTGTCAGGCATCCCGGCAGGAATGGCAACGGTTGGTGCACATTTTTTCGAAATCCAGGTTTCCAGGCGATTCTGTATGTCCGGCCGTCATTTTACAGCTTTTTAAAGACAAGGCCGGTATGCAAAAATCGATAACTGAACCGTTGGGACCAATACATAATTTTTACGACTTGTCTCCCCTGCAACGGTTTCAGTATCTGTTGACGAACCGTGCAAATAATACTCCGGAGGATCTGGATGCATTGGTTCACCATTTTCGTCGCTTAAGAACTGATTATCAAAAGTTTCGGGCAGGCGAAGAAATTGCAATCAGGGCAATCAAGAACAAGGATTTTCAGACCCTGGAATATCTTCAGGAAAATGCGTTGCGATATATGGTCAAACGACATCGAAAAGCCGGCTTGCTTGCCGCCGTCGGAATCGGATTTTATATTTTGGGATTTAAACAAAGAGCCCTGCGGCTTTTGCAGTTATGTCTGGCTTGTTTTCTCGAAAACAATCAGGGCTTTCCCGCCGAACAGTTATGCCGAACCGTGTGTCAACAGGCCAAATCGTCCTGTAAAACAACCGAGTGCCTGATCTTATTGAGACGATTGCTATTCCCCCGTTCACCCGGAATTCAGGACAGAGAAATGGCACTGGGTTTTTCCAAAGTCGTCGGCGAATATTGGGATAAAATCGGTCCACACGGAAGAAAACGAATGATGTTTTACCTTGCCTATCTTCAAATCAACCGAAATCTACTGCCGCCAAGCATCGGCAATATCGCCAAGAAACAATCCACTGCCACGCTTCATAGCGGATATTCGCCACGGAACGAATCCCACGATATCTGTCTGGATTCGGTTTTATCGCACTGGCTGTATGGTCTTTCGTTGTCAACAAAGGGGCATTCTTCGGATGCTGAAGCACATTTTCAGAAAGGTTGGGAGATGTGCCGCAGAGAAAAGAATCCCGACCGGGTCTATCGGTCAGTCCATACTTTTTTGCGCTGTGCATCTAACCTGAACAAGAATACCCTGTACGATAGCAACTTGGAAAAATTCAAACAGATCAGAGGCATTCTCAACTTTTCCGAACAACAGGCCATGCGTTCTCTGAACAGAAAATATCAAAAAGCAATCCTGGATTCTGCGGCCTTTCTCATATCCAGATTGGAAACTGAACCCGTCAATGCGGACAGCAACCGAATGGATGTATCCGTTTTATCGGACTTTGCCGAATCTGTGACCGGGAATATATCGGAGACGTTCTCCTTCCTATGGTCGAAATAAAATACTGACAGGCCGGAAAAACAGCGTAATGATCAAACTCGATTATAATCGTTTCGAAACCCGAATGACGCGAATTGCAGAACGCATTCTGGGAAACCATATGGCTGAAATCGTCAAATCCAATCAACGCTTTCTGGCTTTGAAGCATAAATCAGGACACCATTTCCATCAACTGGATATGGAACGTCAAAAAAAATGTCTAGTCCAAACAGCCGATATTCTGGCAAAACTCCATATTCCGGTCAAACATCTCGATCCGTTGCTGGATCCCGGAGTGGACTCTTTTTTTATGGCCAATTATTCCCCACTTACCCAAGATGAAATTATTCGTGTATGGGAACGGAATTCTCAACAATCCGGAACAGATCTCGCCCAAAAGGCGGATACGATCATTAAAGACTTTTGCAAAAAGCCTTATGACGGCAATGCAGAAAGGACCTTGATACACGGAGATCTGCATATCGATAATATCCTCTATTTTCCGGAAAACGATTCGGTTTATCTGCTCGACTGGGAAGATCTGCGGATTGGATTTCCGGAAGAAGACCTGGCTTTTATTTGCGCAGGATTGCCGGATGAGTTACACACCTGTTTACTTGAATCCTATCAGCATACAGGTCGGACGGTTTCTGTGAATATTTTTCAGCATTATCTATCACAGCGTCGCGCCCATTCCACGCTTAGAAGGCTATTCAATGAACATTTAAAGGCCTTACCCTTATGAACCGTCTGCTATATGTCATAACCAGTTACCTTGGCCCCTCAGTTATAGGAATCGGTGATAGCCTTTTGCATACACCGATTATCCGCTGGTTCAAGCACGAGCTCGGCTTTGCATTAGATATCGGTGGTTTTCAGGAATTCGAGTGGATATTCACACGCTGTCCATCCGTGGATACGTTTGAGACCATTCAGTCACCGGCTGAGGCCGCATTCTGTGCCGGAAACCGATTTTTGATTATGGCAGACCATCTTGTTGATGAATATGAGTATTATCAGACTCAAAGTTATACCCAGCTTTTGGCTCGGCGTCTTGGCATTCCGGGTCAACAGGTCGCCCAGGAAAAAATTGATTATCAACCGACTGAAACAGATCGATCCTCGGCAAAACAACTCCTGCAGGATTTAAAAATCGACGGTAAACCCTTCATTACTTTGAACACAACCGGAAAATCGAGAAAAAACCAGCCTGGTCTGAAACCGGACCAATATCTGGAAATTTGCAGCCGTCTTGGTAAAGAAATCGATGCAACGATTCTCATTGGAGACTCTCTTCGGTTAGCCGGTGCAAATAATATGATCCCCACAACTGTCGATTTACCGACCTGGGCAGCCCTGATTGAACAATCCGACTTGTGGATCGGCGAATGTACAGGGCCTTATTATCTGGCCTGCGCCCTTGAAACACCGACTATGATGTTTTGTGCGAGGAATCCCGAGAATCCATTCTGGACCGCCGATCATTACAGCGATGCTGATCACTATATTTTTGAAGATATGACCCGAGTCGAGCCGGCCGTTGAACAAATAATCGATATCATACAGAGGCAAACATGAATACCAGTGAAAAACGTTTTACATTCAACGCGGTCATTCTGGTAACCCGCAATCTCGAACGCGCCGAATCATTTTATACACGCGCTCTCGGACTGCGGACCGTATCCAGAATACGCAATGAAAATCATCAACTCATTACAGTTCAATTACAGGGAAATACTCTGGGTATCGTGCTGAGTCAGGCAGACCCGAATCATCATACGGATGCTCCGGCTGATCATGGTATCAGTTCCGTATCCATTGTATGTAATGTAGAAAATGTCGATCAAACTGTGCATGACTTTGTCGAGGCCGGCGGTGCTCTGAAATCCGGTCCGAAACAGCGATATTGGGGAGCAAGAACCGCGTTGGTGGAAGATATGGACGGACATCGCTGGATGTTTCAAACGGTCACCGAAAAGCGTAGCGTTTCAGAGATACGGGATATGATAAAGCCCTGGACCTATGAAACGGTTGAATGATATGATCTTCATCCCCCGTATAACCACTCCCTGTTTTTCGGAAGGCCTTGCCAGACTCGCACTCGGCAGTTTGGGATTTGGCTGGTATTTGTCCCGGCAGCAAAGCTTTGCAATCATGGATGCCTATTGGGAATCGGGAGGCAATTTAATCGATACATCCGACAATTATTCCAACTGGGCCAAAGGCAATTCCGGCGGAGAGTCCGAGATCATTATTGGAGAATGGATAAAAGACAGAAAACCAAATCCATCCGTGCGGATTGCCACAAAAACAGGCTATGAAACCGACATCGGCAGTGGATTGAGTCGAAATCATATTCTAAAATCCGCAAAGGCCAGTCTGTCCCGCTTGGGAGTCCATCGTATTGATCTCTATCAACTCAATTTTCAAAAAACACAGATCCCTGTCGAGGAAACCCTATCCGCTCTGAAAGAGCTCCAGCAGTCCGGAGACATTGATGCCGTTGGATTCTGCAATATCCGTTCAGACCTGCTGCGTTCCTATCTGAACATCGCCCGTAAAATGGGACTGGAGAGGATTGTCGCCTATCAGGGGAAATTGAATTATCTGGAGCGGGATCGTGTCTCAAAAGAATTATTCCGGATTGTACAGGATCATAATCTGGTATTCATGGCCTACGGCATCATGGCAAGAGGATTTCTTTCCGGAAAGTATAAACCACAGTTCGATCCTGCTGTCTCTTTTCGGGCGCAGTCGGTTTATAAAAAGTATTATCATAATCACTATCAAGATCAGTTAAAGAAATTTTTGACCTATGCCGCATCATTACAAAAATCCCCTTCTCAAACGGCCTATTATTGGGTGCAAAGAGAGCTGGAACGACAAAAAGGTTTGAAATTTTTGATGATTGGTGGATTTACCGATCCGGGCCAGATGCAGCAGTGTCTAAAAGTGTTGAAACCCATAAATTCGGAACACACGGAAACCGTCTAAAATATGGATTTAACAGGGCAAGCTTTAAATAATTATAATAATTTTCGGAATTCAAAATACGTCGGTGGAGATCCGGCCTATCTGCCGCTTTTGGAATGGCTGCGAACTCGTCATTCCGAGACGTGCATTCAACCTGATGTTTACGCGCAAATTCCAATTCTGGAAAAACAGAGAATCGAAAAACAGAATCATTTCCTGTTCCGGGCCATACTGCGGAATATTGTCGCCGGTGCCACGGGAATCCAAAACCCCATGTTGTTCGATTTATTGGCGAACAAAGAAACCAAACTCCTTCGCACGTTACAGGCCGGTCACGGCCGCAGACTGTATTCTCATTTGAATCTGCAGTCTCTAAACGATTCAGAGTGGCAAAATCCGGTCACACTATTTCGACTGTATCGAAGAATAAAACAATACTGCACAAGCCTTTCACCGCGCATCCGCGATCTTGATCTCGTTTTATCCGGGTTCGACCGCAAGCTAAAGTTCTATCGATATGCCCGTCCCGGGCCTCATGCGCTGAGATATCAGAGCTTTCCCTGCGCTCCTCTGGACATTCTGATTCAGCCTTATATCGACTGCTGCCTGTTTAACGGCCACAGCCGCCATCGGGCGGCAACGGTCGCCTTTTTGACCCATCCGGCGATCCGGTTGATGTGCTTATATGACACGCGCGATCAGCAAGCGGTAGGAGCGACCATAGAAGCGGATATGCTGGACGAACAGAGACGTCTTGTCAGAGTTCTGGACAGTATCGAAATTGGCGATTATCGAAACCAACTATCCGTTCACTATGGCTGGATATCTTTGACAATGCGCGGCGTAATCCGTCGTTGCCGCGAAACCTGTCCCAGGAACACAACTGTGTTTATAAATACGGGTTTCGATCAAGAGGCGGACCGCGGTTATTTGTCGCATGTCTCCGCCAATGAACTTGCGGAATGGCTTAAAGAACGATTTCCGGTGGTAGTAATTCCGCTAAAGTTGAAACACGGTCTGGAACCGCTGAGAGCCAAAGGCGCGGTCGATCCCAAAATCAACCTGGAAATCATATCCACCAAAAAGCGCAATGACATGTTCAACCTGGGGATCGGCAGCGGCGTCGGTGTGCGGATTGATCCATGGAATCCGAACCATTTGAAAAAAATCGGACTGGACTCGCAATGCCACTTTTCCTCTTGTTCCGCCGCTCCTGCGGCGAAATGCAGACCGGACGCTCCTGCGTCTGCGTGAATGAGCAGGGGAGGCAAAAGTAGCAAAGGACAGATGAGAAATGTGTTCTCCGCATCATCGCTGACAGATGTGGGCTATGCTGTAACGCGGAGCGTTACTTTATATTGATGAGATCACACAGGCCGATGTGGCGTTCCCAGCCAGGAGGCTGGGAACGAGAAGGGGATGACCGCGAAATACGCTAAAAGACAGAGTTTTTTTCAATTATTAATGGGTAATGATAAATGATCAATATTTATTACTTGTAATTCAATCAGAAGAATGGCATTGTATTATAAAAAAGGAATGATGATATGATTTAAAAGTAACCGGGCCAGGGAAAGCGTGCCAGCACGGTTGATCAATGAGCAATGATCAATTATCAATGAACAATAATCAATAATCAATAAATATTAAGTCAAAACGATTTGGGGCAAGACGATTCAAACCATATTATCGTGAAAAGGAAATCGGTAGAGTTTGAAAAGGATGGACCGATTCGTAAATATGGAGCGTTGTGGCGTATTGGGACACTGGAGCGCCCGGATGGCATTCCGCCAGGGGACTGGCGGAACGAGGGGATATGATTAACAAGAAATGAGTAAAACGTAAAAAAAAGAAACGAGCCGGGGAAAGAGGACCGGCTCGTTGGTTTGATCAGTCTTCGTCGGTGTACTCTTTCCAGGCTTCTGTGGCGGCGGTTTTGATGATGTCGGTCCATTCTTCACGTGAAATTTTGTTATCATCGTGAAGGGCCTCGCCGGCTTTTTGAATGGTTTTGCCGGCGACGATGAGGGCTTCTCCTGATGTGAGCATGAGATGCTCCTTTCAAGTTTATTGATGAGTTGTGTTTTTTATTGGGTCCTGATTGACCCTTGTGCGTTTGAAAGGAGCTATCCGGATCCGACTGCTGCTGTGAGCATTTTGGGCATTTTTCCTGTTTCGGCGATTTGTTTCAAATTGGGGATGACGTGGTCGCCGAGCTGGTTGCCGTCAGGCATGACAACAAAGGCCAGGAATTCTTTTTCAAGGGTGGAGATGCCGGATTCGATGGCTTCGAGTTTGGCTTTGACAGCCAGAACCAGGGCACGCCATTTCTGGCGGACGGCTTTGTCGTATTCGCGGTTGATTTGGGATTCTGTGCGCTTGCGGCCGGTTGGGGTGGTGATAAATTCATCCCGTTTTGGCATGGGCACCTGGATCTGGATAAGCAGGCCGTTGTATTCGAACATGAGATAGGCGTTGTTTTTGTCTTCCATGCTGCCAAAGCGGTCGGCGCCGTAACGGCGGAGGATGCTCTGGATTTCGATTTGAGATTGGGAAACCGAGACGCTGGTGTTTTTGGCGTAATTGGGCATAGTGATACCTATTGGTTTTTGAATTAAACGTTGTTCAGCAGTCTTTTGAGATTTGGTTTTTGATGCACGTTGATGCGAGCTTTTTGAAGGCGTTTGATCAAGCGTACCAGTTGGTCCCGGGATGGTTCATTGAGCTTGTTATTGCCGGAATCAGCGCCGATATTGATTTGATGAGGAACGAGATCGAGCAGCATGTTGTAAAAATCGTCCGGGGTGAAGAAAAGAACGGGTTCGATGGTGACCATGTAGCGGAACTTTTTATAGTATTGAAAGCGACACTTTTTGAACTGATAGCAGCGGGCCCAG
>CAZXSQ010000184.1:0-12100 GCA_964643335.1 uncultured bacterium | reverse complement strand
GGGAAGTACATATTCAAAAACCTGAACGGTTTTTTCACTGGTATCTTCATCGATGATCGCTTTGATTTTGTAGTCACCTTGATTCACCTCGTCGGCGAGTTGAAAATCGGCGGAAACAATACCGAATTCAGAAGTCGTATCAATTTTCTTGAAGACTTTGTTACCTTTGCCGTCGTAGGCTTCAAGCGTAATGGATTTTTCAGGCAATGGCTTTCCATCGGCTTTATGAGCAACCAGGGCACGAATGCGGATCAATTGCCCCGGTTGATACACCGGTTTGTCCGTTGTGAGAAAAATCTTGGTGCCGGGTTCCACATTGATTGTTGATTGTACGGTATCCGATCCGAATTCAGACTCTACCGAAATCTGCAAGGTGCATTGCCCGGCAAGTTCTTCGGGAATCTCAAAGTTCAGTGAAGCTGTGCCATTCTCATCGGATTTGGCTTGAGCCAGCACTTTAGGTTCCATGGCTTTCTGAGAGGTGGCGGTGATCTGAATACCGGCGTCCTTGATGGGAGTGCCGCCGATACTTTGAGTTACGACCACACGCAGAGCAGCTCGGCTGCCACTGATCCAACGTTTTTGACCGATGACATGAATTTCCTGATCGTTCTGTTGTTGCTGAAAGCGCTTAAGCCAGGTATGATCCATGAAGTCGATGCGCAGAATGCAAGACTCGAGATCGGGCGTTCGCGATGAAATAGGGACAGCGATCGTTTCTTCATGTTTTCCATTCAGCAGCACAACCTTTTTTTCAACCTTCGCCAAAGTTCGGTATTCTTCACCAAGAAGTGATAAGATCAAATCCCCGACAATATGTTTTTCTCCCAAGTTCAGTAAGGGAATTGTAACCGTTAGTGTATTTGACGAACGCTTTGTTGTGATTTGGTCACGCTCTATCGCTATCTTTGAAATTGCCTCGGCTTGATCCTCTTTTTGAGCGAAAACCTGCCTGCTCTTCATTCCATAACCAACGATAAATAGAACGGCAATCAAGAGTACAATAACTTTATTTTTATTCATGATGACACCTCGTAAAAAATCCTTTATCAAAAAAAAATATGTTTTATTTCGTGGGATCATATTTCAAATCAGGTATGACCCACCCATTGGGATCCATAAATCGGATTGAAAATCGCCAATCCTCACTTTCCGGAAAATGATATGTTTTAACAATGATTGAATTCCAACCTTTTTTTAAAAATGCCGGCAACATATCCTGACGGTACTGACCCTTTACGACATAACCATATACAGGCTCGCCGTTTAACCATATTCTCAGCCCATCCGTGCATCCATAGTGAAGATTGACAGCTTTCTTTTCAGGCGAATAGATCGATGTCTGTACAAATGCGCACAAATCCTTTTTCTTGCTCATAAAATTGTTGAGCGTTATCTCACCTTGTGCGTGTTCAAACGGCCGTTGCCATTTTTTGCTGTTTCGATCTGGAAGATCGTCCAGATCGGTGTCCATCGGGAAAGGTCCGGCAATCAGCCAATCTCTGATGGTATGTTTTTCAAGAATTTTTTGTTGTAGATCGACGGCCAGGCGCTGTACTTTTTGAAATGTTGGATGCGAGGCTGACAAGTTGCCGATGTCGTAAAAGTTACCAATAAGGTAACGGCACCATTCAAATGCTTTCTCCGGATTGGAATCCTGCACCTTCCCGGCATAAGTGAAAGCCAGTTGAGCAAACTCCTGTGAAGCGGGATAAAGCGATCTTAGTTCATCCAGTTCCTTTTCGGCTTCCTGTAAGCCACCGGTCGAATCCATCAATAAATGAACGATGGATATGCGAGCCTGTTTGCAATACGTTTCCAGTTCCGGAAAGTCCGAAATCATCTGTCGGTAGATTTTTACAGCCTTACTGGTTTCTCCCAATTCACGATGAGCATCGGCGATCAGAATTTTCCCCAAAGCAATCCAATGAAGCTGAGTGGGATAAAGTTTTTCCATGTCCCGAAGATAAATGATCGCGCTTGTCAGAATGGCGTTGCGTTCATCACCAATCTTGGTAAACGCTTTGTTATACAGTTTGAGATCGGTTCGGAACAGTTCTTCAGCCTCGTCTTCATCCAACGGTTTAGCCACTAAAGTTAAAGAAGTTTTACTGATCTCTGTTTCTAATTCTGCTTTGGGTTTGCTTTCATTAGTCTCTCTTTGGTCAAATGCATACATGGATAAACGTTCAGGATTAGAAGATTTATATCGTTCTACCCAAGTAGTGTTATCCTTTTTGATTTGAGTGGGAATGATTCCTTCTTTTTCTGTACTTTCAAAAAACATTTCGGTGTTTTTTTCTTCCTTCTCTCTGATCTTCATCCCTGGAAAAGTTTTCTCAGAAGATGTGGTAGAAACAATTTGATGAGAAGAATCACTTTTGGAAGAATTGATTTGAGTATCCGCTCTTTCCACCATCCGGTAAAAGAGACCGCCCCCGATCAACAATAGAAAGACAGCAGCAACTGCCATGTATTTTCGAGTTCCGGAGGAAGATCGTTCAGGAACCGAATCGAGTTGACGAGAAGATTCCAGAATGCTTTTTTCCAAATGGAGAGGAAGCATGTCATCAGGAAGCGAAGCCATCATTTGATGGCTCAGTTGTACTTCATCCCATTCATATAGACATGTCTCGCAGATGTGTAGATGCTGTTCCAGCCGGTGATCATCATTCGAAGAAATCTCACCATATAGTTTTTCCATCATCAATCTACGCGCTGTTTTACATCTCATAAAACTGTTCCTTTATTAAGTTGCATTTTCTGGTTGAAACTGAAAACCGCGTTCAATCAACCCTGTCTTGAGTGACAGAAGAGCATAATGCATTCTGCTTTTGGCCGTATTTGCCGAACAATCGATCACTTTTCCAATTTCCTCAAAGGTTAAATTGGTCTTTTCACGCAGAAGCAATACTTCCCGCTGCTTTTCAGGCAGAGACTGGATTATATCTATGACAGCCTCTGATGTTTCCGTATGAACCATCATCTCCCGTGGTGATTTTTCATGACTCCCAATATTCAAGATAGATGAAAAACTATCATTGTTGTCAAATTCTGGGAAAAGTGATATCACATTCGCTGTCCCTTGTTTTCGAATCGCGTCGATGCATACCGATCGGGTGATGCTGAAAAGCCAGGTGGTAAATTTCGCCTTTGGCCGATACCGCGTTCTATTTCGGATAATTTTGATGAACACCTCTTGAAACAAGTCGTCCGCCAGATTCATGTTCGCCATAAATTGTTTGATAAAAGCATAAACGGATTGTTTATGCCGTGAAAACAATTCTTCAAACGCCTCGCAGTCTCCTTGAGCATAGCGCAGCATCAGTTCCTCATCCGAAAAGGATGATAGAACATTGTCATTTGCGGACTGGCTTTCCATGAGTATCGTCTGCATCTTGTTAGATTGAACGTAAAAAGGCAGGAATGGTTTTATCTACTCAATAATTTTTAGATCAAATCCTCTTCCCAATGTTCTACGTTGCCAGGTGTATTATTCAATAACGAAACAAAGGCTTCGATGGTTTTACGCGCTTCACCGATCGGATAGTAAAAAGCATCCCAATTGTCGCTGTCCTCTCCGTCATGATTGGGGATAACATAATCAAAATTCGGTGCGCACTTCATTTCTTCATAGGCGCTGGTGCAGCGGATTTCGATGTTCTCAAGGTCGGGTTGAGAGAGAATCCCTTTTTGTTTTTGTGTACGCCGCAACAGTTTCCTTCTCATGATATCGGCGGTAAATGATGGCAGATGCACGTGCTTTTCAGGCTGTTTAAGAAAGAGAATTTCTTCGCGCGAAAGAGGACTCAAAAAAGCAGAAATTGTCTCAATACCTGCTAAATGACCACCACTGACTAATGCCGAAAATATTTTCGGGTTGCCTTCAAAGAATACATCGCATCCTTCTCCGAGAATGTCATGAATATCCTGCAGCCTGATGGCATTGAGGTCGCTACGCACTTGAATTACCAAATAACCTTCTTCCTCCCTTAAAGCTTCGATTTCTTTTGTGGATCGAAAGTGGTAATCAATACCATCCTGCTCACCCGGACGCGGAGAACGGTCATTAAAACGCACAATTTTCTTCATTGTCTTAATCAATTCAGGATAAAATCGCTTTAGCGCTTTATACAAAGGTGTTTTACCAATGCAAGATGGACCGGATAGAGCGATAAATTTCGGCATGTCTTCCTCTCCTTCCTTAAGAACAATGGTGGAATGTCATTCAAAAAAATTGGAATGCATCTATGATGTTACCAGATGGTTACAGACGATTGTAGCGAAAGAATTATAACTTTTGAAAGCAGGTGTGATTGTGAAACATTATTTAATTATCCCATTTCTCTTATTGTTTATTATATCCTGTTCGGATAAACAGGGTGAGTTGGTTGAAAAGGATCAGTCTTCAACACCATCCAAACTTTCAGCAATGTTACCCGGCCATCCACCTGTTTCCGATGACAAGCAAGATCAAGGTGCGGTTTCTCTCAGCCCTCCTCAAAAAAGTTCAGTTCAGGTTGAAGGAAACCAGGTAAAAATTGGCCCAATCTCCTTTGAAATCGATCCCAATTGGATTGCAGAATCTCCCAGCAGCCGCTTCCGTGCAGCCCAGTTTCGTCTTCCCCCGGCAGAGGGAGAGGCAAAACCGGTTGAATTAGCGATATTTCAGGGAATCGGTGGAACGGCGGAACAAAACATTCAACGGTGGATCAATCAGTTCAAACAACCGGATGGAAAACCCTCATCGGAAGCGGCGCATATCGATAAAAAAGAGATCGACGGATTCAATGTTCAGGTCTTGGATATAACCGGAACTTATTCTGCAGGAATGATGGGGAGCGGAGGACCGCAGGAGAATCAACGCATGTTGGCTGCAGTGGCCGAAGGCCCTGGTGGCCCCTGGCATTTCAAACTGGTTGGGCCGGAAAAAACTGTGGCTCATTGGAAACCCGCTTTTGAAGCGTTGATCGCTTCTTTAAAAGAGGCTTAAAAATTTAAACCAAATCATAAATAGTTCAACTCTAAATCCAATTATAACAATAAATTATGTTTATTGCGTTCGTTGTTTGACAGTGACGGAATACATTCTTTATTCTTGACAATTCTTTTTTATATGTCTATCTTCGCAAAATGTGTATGATGAAGTAACGCCACCGTCTAAAACGTAAAGCCGCCATCTTGGCGGAATAATTCGAAACGCAACGCCGCCGTCTCGGCGGCATAGTCAATGTGTTTTGCTGGTTGGGAAGAAAAAGAATGTTTCGCGGGTAAAACTTGGAGGGATATTCATGAATAAATCAGAAATGATCGAAGTGGTGGCCAATCGATCCGGTATAACCCATAATGAAGCCAAAAAAGCAGTGAACGCCATGCTTTGCGCAATCACAAGAGGCATTAAAAGAGGCCCGGTTCATATAGACGGATTTGGGACTTTTAGAACCCGGCATCGAAAAGCACGTAAGGGATGTAATCCACGAACAGGTGAACCTATAGACATCCAGGCAAGCACTTATCCTATTTTTGTGGCCGGAAAACAAATAAAAGACAAGATCAATTCTTAGATTAATTATTGAGTGATTCAACGGAGTTAAAATGATTATGCGCAAAATCCTGGGCAGATTGAGTATATTCTTATTTTTTGTTGCAACTTCATCTTTTGGACAGGAACTCATTCCGGTTTTTCCATCGGCCAATGCCACCATTCAGTTCTCTTCTTTGATGACCAGGGGATTTGAATGGGGATCGCCCGCTGGAGCGCAGGCTTTCTTGATTCGTATAAGAGGACCGATCGATAATCTGATTATTCAGCAGCAACTGCAAACAGGACTGCAAGCGATTTCTTCTCCCTATACACTGCCCGCCAATTTCCAACTGTATTTTGCCAACGGAGCCTATGAGTGGCAGGTCGAAATAGCATCGGGAGAAGGAGCAGGGACACAATCCGATTGGATACCCTTTACCATCGGCGCAGGAGTCAATATCAGGCCAACTCCAACGCCCATTAATCCGGTCCCTCCTTCAGGTGATTTAGACGGCTCATTAAAAATCGACAGCCGTGATATTTTTCTGTTTTCTCATTTCTGGAAATTTCCCATGGGTGATGCGGTCTCTCCATTGGATTTGAATGTGGACGGTCATATCGACAAATCCGATATATTGATTTATTTTGATCGATTTGGGCAGACAGTGTCTGAATCGAGTATGCTTCCGGCGGTTGGTGTGCCACGTGATATTAGGTATGAGCCCGCTCAGGTTATTCATATGTCCCAATCAGGTGAGCTAGTTATTCATTGGTCACCCCCGGCTTATCCATCTGATACATCATTTTTGTACGATGTTTTGATCCTTACTCCCTATAGTGGAAATGAAATACTTGGAATTGACCTAGTTACTGAGAGTTTTAAACCTTTCGACTTCATGACAGAAAATGGTGATTATACGGTTTATATACGCGCTAAAGACGCAAGTGGACGAGCCGGAAATATCATATCTTCAAGTTTTACGCTTGGTTATACCCAACCTATTGCGACCTCAACGCCCACTCCTCGGCCTCAGAATGCGGATTTATCAGGGGATAATTCCGTTGATTCAATGGATTTGATGTCGTTTGCTGACTTTTTTGGAAACAGCAGCCGCGATCAGAATTATAATGCGCAACCCGATTTTTTGCCTGACGGAATTATCGATATCAATGATTTGCTGATATTCAATGCCATATTTTCAAGAAGAAGCCAACTGCTTAAAGCGCCTGTATGGCAATATGCGGATGTTCCTGTACTCGAAATGGTTGGTTTCACCCCGGAAGAAGTGGGAAGGACGCAGGTTGATTTCCCGCCGAATGAAATGTATTTCGGCCAAAACAATCCCAGTTTGAAATTTGCAGAGTTCAATAAGAGTATTATCTACTTTTCGGAAGTCGAAGGGGCGGTTGACTATCAAGTTAAAATTCGTTCAGAGATTTATGGCGATTCGTTTCAAATTTATCCAGGCCGTGAATTTTATACAGACGGCAGCAATTTCATCGAAGACATGGCCCGCACTGAACCGGATATTTTGCAGATCCAGGTGAGAGCTGTGGGAGAGAATTCACGATTAGGCACAGCAAGCGAAACCCTGCGAGTTATCATATCTGACTAATTTTTCGAAAAACTATGACTCAAACAATCATACGCGTTCCCAACTGGCTTGGGGATGCCGTTATGGCGGCAGCTCCAATCTGGAATTTTTGCCAGCGGCATCCGGAGGAAAGCGTTTTGTTGTTTGGTTTATCAAAGATTCTGCCGGTTTTTTATAACTCACCTTATCATTGTAAACTGATCAAATATGATAGAAGCGGTGAGCATTCCGGATTTATGGGGCAAATGCGCCTTATATCTCACCTTCGGCAAGAGAAATTGGATAGAGGATACCTTTTAACAAATTCATTTTCATCAGCTTTGTTGTTTTATCTATCGGGAGTCCGGCAGCGTGTTGGTCTAAAAAAAGATTACCGATCCATTTTATTGACCCATCCAATGTCACTTCCTGAAAACTTATATCACCAATCAAGGCAATACGGTTATATCTTAGGTGAAGAACAAAACCAGCCTTTAAAACCGGAAATTTTCGTTTCAAACGATGAGCAGGAGAAAGCCAAACAATTTATCGAGGGAAGAAAAAATTCAATCCACCGAGGCGGATTGATTGGAATGGCTGTTGGCGGTGCATACGGCCCAGCCAAGCGCTGGTGGCCTGAACGGTATGCGGAACTGGCCAAAAGATGCATCGATGAACTCGATGCCGCCATCCTGATTTTCGCCTCGCAGGAAGAAAGTGATCTGGCTTCATGTATAACCGCAAAAGCGGGGAAGGGAACCATCAACCTTGCCGGGAAAACCCATCTGCGAGAGTTATTCGCATTGATCGAACGATGTGATTGCATCGTGGGCAATGATTCCGGTGTCATGCATGTAGCGGCTGCATTGGACATTCCAGGAATCGTATTATTCGGCCCGACTGATCGCAAAGTTACAGAGCCTATCGGTAAAAACATTTACGTCATCGATAAACAACTCGAGTGCGCCCCCTGCCATCAACGCCAATGTCCCCTAAAACATCATGCTTGCATGGAGCAGATTCAAGTAGAAGAAATCATGAAACATATTCACAAATTTTTTTAATGGGTAAAATAGGCGTCCCCGCCTGTACAACCTATTCACATTTTCCGTTCGTAATAAAAGTAGTTCTGTGAGCGGTGTTTTTTATGCCATACGGATGCCCCACAGTGATATTATGCCCCCATAGAGGATTGGCCCATTCTCCAAATTCTTTTGTTCTGGAAATGGTATGGCCGTCATAAGCATCCCGGCAACACCACCAGACCCAGGCCAACCATCCGATCTCCTTTTTATGGCAATATTCAATGAGATATTCGTAATCTATTCGTCGTTTGTGGTTTACGCCGACATGGGAAAACTCTCCAATAATCATGCAAAGATTTTTCTCGATGGATTCGTCAATGGCTTCCCGGTATCGGCTTTGAGGTTGATTTGTATCCCAGGGATGCCATGAAAAAATAAGGTTATGTTGAGGATCTTGTTCAAGTAAATAGTTTCCATTATCCAGAATATATCGTTCGTCACGGCCCCAATGAGCGGCGTCAATGACTAGCGGCATTTTTAATCCGGCCGATCGAAGTTGTTTGATAGCGCTACTGTATTTCTCCCGGTAGTCTTGATGAGAAACAGATTTATTACCGGCTTCATTGGCAATATTTAATAAAAGGTGACTTTCATGTTTTATCAAGACTTCAGCAATCTTTGGTTGTTGCCAATACTCAATGCAAAGATCAATTTTCTCCCATTTCCCTGTTGCGTCCCATACGCAAATAATAGGGATCATGTTGTATTGTATTGTATTGTATTGTTTATTTTAAGATGAACGAAACCATGCTCTATATTAATAGCAACTGTAAGCATCAACAATTCCTTCCAAGAAAATACCATAGGATTTCAGAGAATATCTTTATGATTTATTTGACATATTTGGAAATGAATCGTATGATTTCCCCAAAAAAGCGTAACTTCATAGTGAAGATGTACTGGCCAGTAAAGCATCCAAACTCAGGAGTGGCAGAATGGTGAACCAAACCGAATTCGAAGTTGAAGAAAAAACAGTAGATGATTTGCTGATAGCCGGTATACGATTCAAAGGTAAATATAGTGACTGCAACAAGGTATTCCCGGTCTTGTTTAGGAAATTGGGCAGATTTGTGGCAGGCAAGCCTTTCAATCTCTATTACGATTGTGGATATAAAGAGGAAGACGCGGATATTGAAACCTGTATTCCTATTAAAGAAAAAAAAGAGATTGAGGGAATCAATATAAGAACATTACCGGGTGGCAAGTGCATCAGCCTGATTTATCAAGGGCCGTATGAAGAATTGTCTCGTGCTTATGAAAAAATTTCTGCATATATTAAAGAAAAGGAATATCAAATCAAAACGCCATCCCGTGAAATCTACATAAAAGGGCCAGGCATGATTTTCAAAGGAAATCCCAAAAAATATTTGACCGAAATCCAAATGATGATCGAATAAGTAATTCAAAACACCGGCATCCTGTCTATGAGGACAAGACTCACGCAGCACCTTTTATTCTAACAAAGGGTAAAACAGGCATCCCCGCCTGTATCATTCAACCGATTACTTTATCCGCAGCAATATGGCTGGCATAACCAAGAATCGCCGCTAAAAAATAAGGCAGCAAATCATAACCGGTTCCACCCCAATAATGAATAAAACTCAAATACAAAGCCCCGGGTATAAGGATCATAGCTGTAAAAGTGTGAGTCCATCCCCGATGGCGCGAAACCAGCGGCAACACGATGAGCAATCCAAGATAAGCCGCGCGTTTGTACTCATGCCGGTAGATTAATATCGCATCGGCGATTAAAAAACAAATTAGAAAGATTGTCTGCCCTTTGCTTTTGGTATCCACATCAGGCCATAATCCAAAAAAGACCGCAATCCCAATACAGAGGATTTTACCCACAAGAGAAAGCGATTTCCAAAAAGGGAAAAGATAAAGCAGGCCGCAAAAAAGAAGCGCAGCAAAAATATGTCCCCGATATCCAGGCATAACCAGTTATCTCGCTCCTACAATATCAAGTCAGATGCTAAATGGGTAGCACAGGCGTCCCCGCCTGTGCCTTCCGGCCTTGGATATAGTATCCAATAAAAAGGGCGGCCCAAGACCGCCCACGATGTTTTCCTCCACAACCATTTCAATTATCCATAAGGATAGAGACCGGTTTTAATATTGTTGAGTTCTTCCAGCATTTTATTGTGTTTTTCTTCATCTTGAAGCAAGTATCCCAACAGGTATTGTTGCGTAACCATTTTGGTCTCTTTGATATTTTCCAAAGCCTGTTTTGCCAGATCAATCGTTTTCTTTTCAATTTCAATATGGTTTTCAATCAAGCCCCATAATTCCCCTACTTCCTCAGGGGTAATACTAACCGCTTCCTTTTCCAATGTGTCGATAATAGATTGTTGTATTCGATAATGCATTTGCGAATCCTGTTGAATGACTTCCATGACGACACGAAGAATCGGATTGGACGTTTTTTCCATAATTTCAGAAGTCGATTTCACTGAGCTGTTTTCGACGTGCTGCCAATTTTTCATATTCTTGACAAGCTGTTCTTGCAATTCTTTTTGCTTCATTTACATCACTCCTTTGTTCGTTTATTTTGAGCATTTTCTAAGAATGCATGTTGAAAAAGTTCTTAATATGTTTTCCCCTGGTTAAAAATATATACATCTAATCACATAATCATGAAAAGTCTACGGTTATGGAGGTTCAAAACAAGAGTTATAAAGTTGATAAAATAAGGTAAGATACAACCAACTCCACTATCCTATTCGGTGAGCAATAAAAAAGACGCCAAAAAGGCGTCTTCTTTTTGAATGAGACTGATATCGATATTTATGACTAAATATCTGTCTGTGGTTCCATAGAGTTAATCTACTTTTTTAGAATTCTCTGAATCTGTGTCTTCAGGGATTTGTTCGACATATTTTTTAATGGTTTTAAGCAAATTGTCACCTCTAAGTTTTTCATCCGCAGCAACTAATTTGCCTGTGTGATCAATCAGGAAAGACGCTGGAATGTATCGAACATTATATAAAGCGCTAATTTTCCCTTCTGGATTCAGGACATGTGTCCATGGCATTTTGACATCACTGGTAAATTCGTCTATGGCTTCCTTATCTTCATTCACATTGACGCTGACAATTTTCAACCCGTCATCATGGAATTGATCGTATGCTTCCTGTAAATGAGGAATTTCCTTTCGGCAAGGTGGACACCAGCTGGCCCAGAAATCCAGCAAAACGACATTCCCCTTCAATTTCTTAATGTTAAGTTTATTCCCTTCAATGGTTTTTGTTTCAAATGAAGGGGCTTTTTTACCAATTTTAAGCGCTTTTTCTGACGATTTTTCCTGGGCTTCTATTTGGTTTAATACAAACCCAAATGAAAATAAGCACAGAATCAATACCGTTAATATTTTAGATTTTTTTATCAAAGTATTCTCCTTCCATTCTTGGTGTTGAATATTTTTATAATTTATACTATGTTTAATTTATATATCAAGGGAATAGTCAGAAAAAATCATACTAGTACTGTGGCCGATATGAACATCATGCGATGACCGCAGGTTCAATTTCAACACGCGCCACCTCGAAGCCCGCTGCTCTGATATTGTCAATGGATGAGCGGATTGCTTCCTCCAACGACAATGACACTTGATGGAAATGAATTTGTGGCACACCGTCTACAGTCGAGAGAGTACCATCACCAAATATACTATAGAGTGTATCTGCTTCTTCTTCACTTGGATCTCTAGTCAAGATGAGCGTGAAGTTATGCTCTTTCATTATTGAAGCCTTTCTTCTATCTTTTATTTATCCTAATAATACTATAAATGAGGACAACGTTCAACGATATGTCGAATATCCCGGGCGTGATGTTCAGGGCTTCGTGGAGACGTCATAATCCTAATACGACTGTATTTATTGTCACCATCTGGGAGGGTCAAAACCCTCACCTTCAGG
>CAZXSQ010000183.1:4831-12101 GCA_964643335.1 uncultured bacterium | reverse complement strand
TTCGTCCAATAGAGTTTTCATGTCGGCTACGCGCCATAAAAACTCCTATCTATTTTGCGCCATCACCGTCTTGCCGCCGCATAGATTGATCATAATCCCTAGAATGATTAATGTTACGCTTACTGCCCAGTGCTTTCTTAATGATTTTCTATTATCATAAATAGATGCCATCAGTCTTCTCCTTTTTTAAATGTTTTTGTCTCGGCACATCACACAAACTATCACATTAACCGGTTAACTATCGACAATATTAGATGTAATAATGTTCTGTCAATAGGTAATATCTAAAAATTTCAAAAATTTTTGAAAAAATATGGAACTGGTGAATTCTCACGCTTCAGAATGAGGATGGTTGATTTCGCCGGTATTGGTGTCAAAATGATCACAACATGCGATATAAGCATGAATACCTATTACAAAATTCTATTGAAGAGGATTTACAATGAGTTCAATCTCTCGCCGAAAATTCATACAAAAAATCGTCCCCGTAGGTACTGCATTGGTTTTGCCGGCAACTTTTCATATACAAACATCGCATAGCCAAAGTCCGAATGACGAAATTGGCTTTGGCATTATTGGTATGGGGTGGCGGGGAGGTCAACTCGCCGACAGTGTCAAGCATCAACGGGGTGTGCGAATCACCGCAGTAGCCGATCCCGATGAAACACGAGTCAACCAGGCAGCTCGTTCTAATAATGCTGAAGCCTACACCGATTTCCGCCACTTGTTGGAAAATCCTGATGTGGATGCTGTGGCGATTTCAACCTGCAATCACTGGCACTGCCTGGCTGCAATTTTAGCGATGCAAGCCGGTAAAGATGTGTATGTGGAAAAGCCGCTTTCTCATACGCAATGGGAAGGCCGCCAGGTTGTGAATGCGGCACGCAAGTATAACAGAATTGTTCAATTGGGCACACAACAGCGTTCCGATCCCCTGCAAGCCGAAGCCAGGCAATTCTTGCATGAAGAGAAGGCTCTTGGAGCGATTCATTATGTTCAAGCCAACCGCCTGGGAGTACGTGAACCAATTGGGAAGCGCAGCACCCCGCTTCCAATACCAGACAGTATCGATTACGAACTGTGGCTTGGACCAGCGCAGGATGAAGAAATCTTTCGTAACGAACTGCACTATGATTGGCATTGGGATTTCAACACTGGTAACGGTGAAATGGGAAACTGGGGAGTCCATATTTTGGATGATGTCCGGAATGTCGTTTATCAAGATTCCATCAAACTACCGAAGCGAATTCTCGCAGTTGGCGGCCGGATTGCATGGAACGATGCGGGCGATACTCCCAATGTGATTTTCGCCTGTCTTGATACAAACACCATTCCAACCATCGTTGTACTTTCCAACTTGACCGCATCCCCCACACAGAACAGGAATTGGAATGCCCCGGCGGGACGTTCATTTACGGGGCCATCGAGCGGGTATGTTGCCGCGTGTGAAGGCGGATATTATCTCGGCCAGCGAGGCTCCGGAAAAGCCATCGATCTTGATGGAAAAGAAATCCGTTCCTTCAAAGGCGGCGATCGTATGGGCCAGCACCTGAAAAATTTCTTCGATGCGGTACGCGCACAAGACAAAAGCATACTCAATGCTGAAATCGAAACGGGGCATTATTCAACCGGCTGGTGCAATCTTACAAATGTTGCGTATCAAACCGGTTCAGAATTCTCACGCAGTACAGCGGAATCCATTCTTCCTGATTTAGATGTTTGGGGAGAGTTATTGATTAACCTGGAAACCCAGCTGGCCCAATTCAATATTGATATTAATGATCCAGCAATAAAGATGAGCCCAATTTTAACACATGATCCCCAATCAGAAAAGTTTGTGGGTGAACATGCAGACCAGGCAAACCAATATCTCAAACGTGAATACCGTAAGCCATTTGTTGTGTCAAAGATCACCACAGACGTTAAAACTTCCGCTGTGTATTAAAAGTAGGGTGGGATGAGGCCACGAATCCCACCATCAATCCATCAATCATCTTACACAACTTTTTCGTAGGAGGTAATCAATGAAATGTAATGCTTGCTTGTCCATCATTTATATTTCCTTGTCCATCATTCTATTCAGTGATACAGATGCACTCGCGCCGGATGACATGACACTTGAACAATTCAACAGTGAAAAAACAACTGTTATAGAGCGTCTACAGAAGGCATCAAAACAGCTCGATTACCTTGATCCCGCCTGGCAAAAAATTATGCCCGGTGCCATCATCTGGTTTGAAAAAAATTTTAGCGATGATATTAAAGAAATTAATGAATGGGCAATCCATTCATTAGATTACGCGAAGAAATTAGCCAGTTCCATCGAAAAGAAAGAGAATTTTATCACCGATCATCCCAATGCAAAATTTCCATTTTGGTTTGAAGGAAAAGGAACAACAGGTAAACATTATCGAACAAATTATTGGGTACAGTTCCCTCGAGATTACCTTCAGCGGAAAGAGAATCCTCTACGTATTTTCCTGGGTGGATGGTGGAACATTCCTTTTATGGAGAACGAACCGGAAACTTCGATGCTATTAGTAAGACCACAGCCTGTGGGCCCTGGTTGGGATCTCGAAATGCTGAATACGTATTTAGAGGAGGTGAAGCGCATATTTTCGATCGACGAAAACCGAGTGTATGTCCACGGTGGCAGCGCGAGTGGATTCAGAACATGGCAATGGGCAATGAATAATCCCGAACATTTTGCAGCGATTAGTTCTGTTGCTGGAGGTGAATTCCCATATCGTGTTCCACGTTTAAAAAATATTCCTGCTTGGATTTTTCATGGAGAGAAAGATATGCAAGTTCCTCCATTTTATGCAGAAACGCTTTCTTGTGCATTGAAAGAATGTGGAGGCACCGTGAAATTGACTCTGTTTCCCGATGCAGATCATCGTACCATCTGGGAACAAATCGATTATAAAGAACTTGAAAAATGGTTTTTACTGTATAAACGATCTAAAGAACCAATTCCACCGGATCCTTTTGATGATTTCCATCTGAATAAAGAGGGAATCGGTTCCATACAAATCACAAAAACGCCCCCTCAGCAAGTTGTGTTGCTTCAAGTTCAGAAAGATCAATTATTACATTACAGCGGATACCAACCACTTTATCATACAATCTATAAAGCCTTGCGTAATTCAGGCCTTCCTGCACGGGGACTCATCGAACGGCAAATTCTTCCATCCCATGAAGAAGGATGTATTAACCTGTTACTCCCTGTTCAATCAGACATCAATAGAGATAACCTACCAGAAAATCTGATTTTTGCAAAATATCCTTCCTTTGAAGCTGCAACCTTTGGTGTAAAAGGGGATGAAGAAAAAGTTGAACGCACGATCCAATCTGTACAAAAAAAGTTAAATTCAGAGGGAAAAAAAACAACGGGCGAAGTTCGGGTCATCCATTTAGGTGGAACGCCCTCTAATGCTGATAGGATGTATAAAGTATCCATCATTTTAGAGACTTAATCATTTGAAAAGACTGTCCGATTGATACTGGGTAGGAAAGTAGATGAGGCTACGAATCCACCATGGTTAAACACGACCTTCATCGTGAATCAAAGGGTGATGGTGGGTTTCATTATCATTCAACCCACCCTGAATTTCGTTTGTAGGTGGGATGAGGGAACGAATTCCACCAAATGCGCCACAAATCCCACCATACTTGCGATTACAAATGTATATGCCATCCTATTTGAAAATTTTCGTGAAATAAAGTAGCTTATGGATAACAAAGACGGTTGCAGGAGTAAAACATCATGGTGAGAAAAATCGACCGGAGAACATTTACGCATTCAAGTGTGTTGAGTACAGCCGCTTTGTCAGGCTTGGCCATACTGCCGAAGCCGGTTCGTGGTGCCAATGAAAAAATCACGATTGGCATGATTGGCGTGGGACGCAGAGGCACGACGCTCCTGTCCAGTTTTTCAAGAGAAGAAGATGTGGCCGTCGCAGCCATTAGCGACATTGACGATAAGCACATCAAAGCGGCCATCGAACGGACAGAGGGACAAGCCAAAGGCTACCGCGATTTCCGGACAATGCTGGAACGAAACGACATCGATGCCGTGGTTATAGGAACACCCGACCACTGGCATGCATTAACGACAATAAAGAGTTGCCAGGCTGGCAAGGACGTTTATGTAGAAAAGCCCTTATCTCACAATGTCCGCGAAGGCCAGGTGATGAAGCAAGTCGCGGCTGAGACCAACCGGATCGTGCAGATGGGAACCCAGCAGCGCAGCCAGTCTCATTGGCAGAAGGCCGTTGAGATTGTTCAGTCCGGTTCCTTGGGAAAAATCTCTGAGGTGAACGCCTGGAACAACTTTTCTTACCGCAGTTTGGGCAATCCACCGAACGGTACACCACCCGAATGGGCAGATTACGATTTTTGGCTGGGTCCCGCTCCCAAGCGCCCGTTTAATCCCAACCGTTTCCATGCAACCGCGTTGTATTTTTGGGATTACGCAGGCGGCTGTGTGACATCGTGGGGCGTGCATTTGATAGATATCGTCTATCGGGCGATGAAATTGAAAGGCCCCAAAAGCGTTTCTGCTAGCGGTGGTAAATATATCATTGACGACAATCGCGAGACTCCAGACACCTTTTCATCGATCTTCGACTTCTCCGATTTCATCATGACTTATAGGCTCCGTCATTGGAATGGTCTCTGTACGCTGGTAGGCAATTATGGCAAAGCGGGGCATGGAGTCGAGTTTCACGGCGTTAACGGTTCTCTCTATGTGGATCGCTTTTGCCTGGAACTGCGGGGGATCGAAGATCGTATCCCTTCTCAAAGTTTGAAAGGAGGCAACAGCACACCCGCCCATATACGCAATTTCCTTGATTGCGTGAAAAGCCGTCAGAAACCAAACTCAAGCATCGAATACAGCCACGCCCCCAGCGTGGCGACTTTCCTCGCAAACATTTCATACCGAACCGGACGTAAAATATTATGGGATGCAGAAAACGAACTTATTCTGGATGCTCCCGAAGCGAATAAGTATTTATCACGCGACTACCGACACCCCTGGCGTTTGGTTTAATAAGGGGCGCGGATTGTCTCAAAACTATGTTAGATGAGGAAGATGCCACAACATAGGGCAAACACATAGGTTTGCCCCTACTATATGTAAGGTTAGACCTATGTGTCTAACCTGTTATGAGACAATCCCATCTAACTGGTTAAACTTATCTCTTGTCTTGTCCGCAATTGGATGAAGTTGTCTAAAAATCCGGGATAACAGGCGGCGCGATTGATGGCAATTCCGGTGGTGCTACTTCTGGATGACCTAGTAAATATTGAAACATTAAGTAGTCTACGAGTTCATCATAAGCATACCCCACCTGCTTCAGGCAATGTCTGGCATAATTCGTGGCAAACACTTGAGCGTTGGGATTACCTTTTTGATTGAAAACTTCAACCGCCTTTTTTTCGAAGGTGGATTGTATCTCAAGGAAATTTTCCTCAGCGGGTTGAAATACATCCCGAATATCTTTCATAGCATCCTGATAGGCCAGATTATTCGCAAGGTTGTGAATGAAACGGAAGTTCCACTGCGCTTGTTCACGGTTTATCTTTGTGTAATCCGGCGGGCGATCCCAAGAATCAGGCAAATCAGTCACACCTGAGTATATGGGAACAAAGCAGCTGGTGTAAGCTGGGCCATAAGCAAACCACATGCAATTGCCAATCGGATCCGGTAGACCATCTCTTAGTTGTGCAATAAAAACATAACCGCTCGTGGGAGTTGCAAGAGTGCGTTCCTGCTCGATTCCCAAAAGATCAAACAATTCGGGAGGCCCCCATGGACGCGCTAAAGGACTTTTCTTTCCCTCGGGATTGAAGGCAGGATGTTCGGTAACATCGTATTCTGTGCCTTCGTATCCATCTCTCATGATTTTTTTTAGTGCTGTCACAGTTATAGGTTTATCGGGTTTCACTGAAAACGGATATCTATCGACCGTAGGATCACCGGTTACTTCCAAATTCAATGACGGGGAAGCCAGGCTCAATGCACGCCATTCACGCAAATAGTTGTAACGGCTGCCTTGTTCACCATAAACTTCATACCACACGAAGGGTTGATCTTTTTCCCAAAATCCAAGTTCTTCAGCTAAGGAGTATATATTCGAGGAAGCCAGAAAGTGGCCGCGGTCATCCAAATCCACTTTCCCGATTCGGCTGCGGTTCGCGCTGCATCCTACCTCACCATCGGGAATCCGCTGAGCGCACCACACGCCCCCAGGCTTGCCGCTATCGGGCGTCCAGTTCTCACCCGGCCCGAAAATTTCCATAAGCCATATTTCATCCTCATCGGCTATGGGAAGCGCCACGCCCGCTTTTGGAGCACGGTAATATTGAAATCCATACTGTTCTACCATTGAGCCAATAAGCTGGATAGCCTCCCGCGCCGTTTTCGTCCGCATTAAGGCATTTGCTATAAGCGATGTCGTCCAGTGGTTGCTATTTGGACCGACGACGCCTTGTTTGCAGGCAAGTCCCGATCTCATTGGTATAAATTCAATGGCGATGCTTAATCCAAACTCGTTCATCCCTCCCGTAGTCATATTTTCAATGTTTCCACCCAGGATAATACTGCGGTACGTTTTCTTGATGTGCAGATGCCCCACGAAGTCATACCCTTTTCTGAGATTCGACATATACTCTTTATTATTTGTTGGCCGTGGAATATTCCAATACATCGGTGTTGTGCCGCCGGGAAATTCCATGGGAAGCATGACGTAAATCAATCCCATGATATCGCCGTCACACGAACTGCTCATCAAAACAGACCCATCTGCCGTTGCGTTTTTACCGACCATTAATGTCGAACACGGGCTGCTCTCTTGTACAATTCCGATGGAGATCATTAAAAGAACCAGGCAAAATGCCGCCGGCTTTATTATTGAAATTTTAGTAATCATCTTTCCAATCCTTCATGCCGCCGGGACGGCGGCGTTACGTTTTTTATTTGTTTTTCTCTAAAATACCCATGTCGCTTCGGTCTGGATAAGGTGGACGTTCAGCAGGAACGTATGGATTCTTTTCTATCTCCTCCAACATTTGCTCAATGGCTGCATCCAATTGAGGATCACCTCCATCTGTCATCAATGCGGGGTCGTCAATCACTTCGATGTCCGGATCCACACCATGACCTTCCATCGTGAGGGTTCCGTCCGTTTCATAAAAGGTGATAAAGGGGACGGTGAGATACCCACCATCGATCAAACTCGGATTTTTGGCGATACCAATTACTCCA
>CAZXSQ010000183.1:0-4821 GCA_964643335.1 uncultured bacterium | reverse complement strand
CATGCCGATCAGTTTTCCTACATCGGCTTTTCGAAATAAATAGGGGAAAATATCTCCACCGGAACCCGCTTCTGGATTGATCAACATACATTTTGGACCTTGATGGCTAATGACCGGCACACGCCAATCATTTTCATAGCGTTCAAAGAGATGCAGTAAAATAGGGCGTTTCAGCAGTTCAACATAACGGTCTGCGATATTTCCTCCACCATTCCAGCGTTCATCAATAATCAACGCTTCGGTGTTCATCTGCCCGTAAAACTGACGCCATAATTCGCGCTGCCCCCAATTCGACGTGTTGGGAACATGAATATAACCTACTTTGCCATCGGTTTTCTCCGATACATATTGACGGTTGCTCTCCACCCAATCGCGGTAGCGTAAATCCATATCTTCGCCGGAACTCAGCAGTTTCACGACAACCTTGGTGGCATTATCGATATTCGGTTTGCTGCCAACGGTGAGAGTGACAGTTTGATTTGAGTAGCCTTCGAAAGCCGCACAAATAGATTTTTCTGTATCAATTGGAATTCCATTGACTTCAAAGATATATTGAAACTCCTTTTGTTGGTTTTCATCTAATTGATGGATAAATGAACGGGCATCGGTGTCCCAAACTCCACCTTTATAAAATTTGGTTACTTTGTAGTAGCCTTGATCCAGTTCGAAATCCGCTCCCATATAGCCAATCGGTAAACGGGGGCCGGATTCCATATCGCCTCCACCGCGATAGGTATGCCCCGCATTGACTTCACTGATCATCTCACCGATCACATAGTTGACATCACGCCGTGAAACACAATCATCGAGCATCGCTTCATATTGCTTGCGTACTGCCCGCCAATCGACCTGGTGCATGTTGGGGTCATAAAAATAATCGCGCATAAACCGCCAGGCGTCTGTAAAGATTTGCTTCCATTCTTCGCGGGGATTGATTTGAACCCGCATGGGATTGGTAACAACCGCATCTTCTAATTTTTGTTTAGCTTTTGCATCGATGATGTAACGCTTACCTTTTTTAGACACCAGCAATTTGCTGCCATCAGGTGTTATGTCATTCAGAGAGGCATCCTCTACGATGATCTTTTCCTCTTTTTTGTCAGCGAAGGGATCAAAAAGCTGAATTTTACTTTTCTCGCCATAGCGCTGATAAATCAAATGATGCTTATCATTCACTTCTAACCTTCCAAATCGTCCCCGTTTAATAGGTAAACGAAACACTCTTGCTTCCATATTATCTAAGTCAATTTCGGTAGGCTTCTCCTCTTTTTTTTCTTCACCAGAGTCTTTCTTATCCTTGTCCCCGCCGTTCTCATCCTCGTCATTATTATCTTCATTTTCATTCTTATCCGTTTCATCGTTGTTATCTTTGTCTTTGCCGCCGTTTTTCTCTTTATCGTCCGATGAATCCTCTTTGTCCTCTTCTTCATCTTTCACAATTTCTTCATCGCTCTTTGGTTTTAATGGATTGGAAACATCATTGCGGAGCGGGAGTGCATGAACGATCATTGTATCTCTATAAACGGCGGCATAGCCGATGTCTGCAACTTTTGGATTGGAAATTTCGCGGGTACTCACAAAATACAAAAAATCCCCCTTGCGGTCAAACGTGGGCAGCCCATCCCAGAACATGCCATTTGTCACTTGATGGATCTCTTCAGTTTCTACGTTATATAACATGATGGTATGGACATTGTTCATTTGCGGTTTGGTGTAAGCGATCCAGCGTGAATCCGGTGACCAGCTGAACTTAAAAGGCGCACCGATCCCCCAACTGGCTATATTGAATCCATCAAACTGCCTTACTTCATGACTTTCGACATTCAGCACTTTGAATTTTTCTTCATGATCCATAAACACAATCCATTTTGAATCAGGAGACCAATTAAAGTTAGTATGATAACCAAGATTGAATTTCGTTACGGTTTCAGGTTTGTCCCGTCCGTCGACTGGGTGAATGACAAGTTGGTTTTCTCCGGTTTCATCGGATAAATAAGCGATCCACTTACCGTTCGGGCTCCATGATGGTTCCCGCTCAGCAAATCCGCTGGAGCGTGTAAGATTGCGCGGGGTGCCATGCTTTGCCGGCAGTGACCAGATGTCGCCACGCGCCTGCACCAACACTCTTTTCCCAGATGGCGATAGAGTCCAATGGCTGGCACTATTATTTACATTTTTACGAATCGGCCGTAACGTCGGTTTCGCCCCCGGAATTCTTATATCGATGGGTTTCATCGACTTGTTCTCAAGATTTAACAAATATATTTTGGCGTTATTTTCGAATACAATTTCACCTTCACCATTCGAACCGGGACCGTTAGAAGGCCACTTCACGTCGTATTCACTAAAGTGAGTGATTTGTTTATGTTCCTCTGTTTCTCTGTCATAACACCAAATGTTTAAGCGGTGATGGGGACCTGCATCGGATAAGTAATAGATGGAGCCATTATTCCACATGGGAATGGTATCCGTCCCTTCCCAATCAGTTATTTTTTTAGAAGTATGGTCAGTCAAATGAAGCAGCCAGATATCCGATGCCCAACCGCCTCGGTAACGTTTCCAGGTGCGAAAGTCGCGGTTATGCGGTGTATAGGCCAACCACTCGCCGTTTGGGCTGATTACACCGGCATCCCCATAGGGAACGGGTAATTTTTGAGGCATCCCCCCATTTCGATCAACCGTGAACATTTGGGTGATGCGGTACCAGGCGCCTAAACCGCTCATGGAAAAGATCAACTTGCCATCCGACGTCCAATCACTTAAGCGTTCCGAACTGGAATGATGAGTGATCCGTTGTGGAATCCCACCGCTGACAGGCATGACATAAATATCCGTGTTGCCGTCATAGTTCCCCATAAACGCGATGGTTTTGCCATCGGGACTGAAGCGTGGAAACATTTCTCCGCCGTCGGGGCTGGCAAGAGGTTGGGCTAAACCACCATCCTTTGATACAACCCAAACGTCGTCTGCATACACAAAAGCGATTTGCGTTGCGCTGACATCCGGATAGCGCAACATGCCGCCGTGTGGTTTGATTGATTCCTCAGATAAAGATGTGGTGACACCGGCAAGGATTATCACCGTTGCGATAAAAGTAGTTTTAATGCATCGCCATGCATTCATGACCTCCCCCCTTAACGTTTGATATTGATGGATCATATTAAGGTATTTATATAGCAATATCAACCGCATCTGTGCAATACCAAAAGGTTTTACTGTTGAGGCGGTTGCAATCGAACTGAAGCAAATCAGGTAGAATCGTAGTCTCGGCCCATTCCCTTATTTTTTGTTTACTGGTGCGTGTTATAATCGATTGATAACTGGGAGCAGGAAAAAAAGCCAGCGTGGCATGCCAAAGCGTTCTCCTGGAATGTGTTGGTGCAATAGGGAGACAAGCCCACTCTCGACCGCGGTCTGATAGATCGCTGCGACAAAACCGAATTCTCAATGACGCACTTCCAGCGGGATCCGAGATTGTTTGAGACGTTGGACAATCGACTCGGCGGTTCCCAGGTAGATGGACTGGGTGCGAACTTTGCTTTTGCCGGAGCCGCAGGATTTGCCATGAGCTTCGGGATCGATTTTTTCTCGCCAGGTATGTTGGTAATAATAATAGGAAGTGCCTTTAATGACTTTGGGGTAAATATGTCCAGCCATGACGCCCTCTCTGGAATAAATAACATTACGTGTAATATATTTGACCAATATAATAAGGGATGTAGCATTATAGTTAACACTACACTATTTTGCACATTAAAACTTGTATTTTCAAACGATTAGCATTAAATATTAATTTGGTGTGGAAAACTCAGGTTATAATCATAGTGAATAATTTTTAGGTTAAATTGAAGCTAAATGGTTGAACCTATTCTTGGTCAGCAGGCTCAGATACTTTCCCAATTGGCGCTTTCATCGGGATTGCGAACTTTATTGCAAAGTGGAGCGCAGCGCGGTACTGTTTTGTCGCAGCAAGCCGGAAAGGCTGTGATTTCTTTCCAGGGACGCAGTTTCACTTTGGATGTTCAAGGACAGAATTTACAGCAGGGGCAGCAGATTCTCGCCCGATTGGCGGGCGATCAGCTTCTTCTTCAGGTCCTGCCCACTCGCGGTGACTCATCTTCTCAGACTGAAACAGCGGTTCCGAGGCCGTTGGCCAATATCCTGGCTAATTTGGGTATCGGCGGTACAAATGCAGAGATCATTGCCCAAGCCATGCTTCAATCGGGTATCCCGTTGGATCAAACCGCTTTAAAAGACTTAGTGAAGGTTCTGCCACAAATACAAGCAAATCAACTGGTTGGATTGACTTATCTTCTCAGCAGGGGATTACCCGTCAGCCAATCGATTTTATTATGGGTAACACATCTGTTGACTCCCAAATCCAAACCCGGCGAATCGATGGGGAAATTATTGGATTCCCTAAAAAAATTTGAAAAAAATCTTGAGGAAGACGGGAAGCCGTACGTTCCAGAAGAAGTCCGCCGTGATCTGAAACAGCAGCGTGAATCTCTGGAGCGGCGTATTCCGCATTTTCGGTCTTCTCCCGATCCCTCAAACGAGGAGGAGTTGGAAGATCTTGAAGAGTATTTACTTTCGGCAATGATCTCGCCGGAAGCGACTATTCAAAAAGGAGTTGAATTTAATAAAGGCTCGCTGGGAGAAACGCTTGTCCGTTTACTGGTGTTGTTATTGGATGTTTATCCTCAATTGTCCGATACACATCATGCCGCCTTGTTGTCCTCTTTAATTTCCCAGACCATGAATCTGCATGAGACAATGGTTGGACAGGCCATGCAAAATGTTCAATCCAATGATCCCCAA
>CAZXSQ010000182.1:9659-12106 GCA_964643335.1 uncultured bacterium | reverse complement strand
GGTTTTTGAGAAAGATTTAACTCACTTTCTACAACTTTACACTCTTGTAATGGAAAATATGAAGACTGCCTTGACTTCTACAAGAGGGTGACGATAATAATATTTGAATAGAAGGGCGATTAGCTCAGTTGGTTAGAGCGCCAGTATCACAAACTGGAGGCCACTGGTTCAAATCCAGTATCGCCCATTCTATTTTATATATTTTTGGGGATCATACTTGCCGGTCATCCTCCCGAGTTAATTTCTGTATTTCAATGGCCGATACTCAGACATACATCCAACACTACAAGCGCGGGTTGGAGTTTTTTACCGGTGGCCACTACGAACAAGCCCTCATTTCTCTCAAAAAATCCCTTGTTCAATATCCCGATTTTCCGGATGCCTATTTTCTTGTAAGCCGCATTTATGAGGAAGTGGAGCGTTACGATGACGCCATCTCCATTTATGAAAAATTAATCAGCCTCTTGCCCAATGATATCGAAGTGCGGTGTGCTTACGGCAAAACCCTGTTAAAATCGGGAAACGAGAAAAAGGGTGTGCGCATATTGAAAAAAGCGCTGCGAATGAACAAATACGATCCCGTTGCCCGGATGGAACTGATTAATTATTATTTCCGGCACAAAAATCGGTTGCGCAAAGCCCTTTCTTTGGCGGAAACCGGGATGAATATTCTCCCTGATCACGTTCCTTTTTATTCAATCGCCGGAGATATCCTTCGTAAACAAAAAAAACTGACCAAAGCTCAGGATTATTATGAAAATGCGCTAGAACTGGATCCCGCTTACGAACCGGCTAAACGCGGAATCAACGCCGTTATTCGGGCCATGGAACATCCCACGGAGGTTAGAGGAGATAAAACGCCGGAAGAAGAAGCGCGTGAAGATTTGATCGAAGCAGCTACTCTTTATTCATCAGGCCATTATGATCAGGCAGTCATCCGTTTATTGGATTTGAAAGACCGTCCGGGGATTGAAAGAGAGGCGTCGATGCTTCTCGGTTTGGCTTTTGCCCGAAAAGGTCTCTATAAACGGGCTAGAGATGTGCTGCTCATGTTCTTGAAAGACCATACTACAGACCTGATGGTTTTATACAATTTAGGTCTGGCTTCCAACCGTATGGGACGTTACGAAGAGGCAATTCAGTATCTGCAGGAAGCTCTTGAAAGAGATAATGAATTTCAGGAAGCTTTAATTGAAATGGGGGTAGCCTGCCAGATGATTGAGGAAAACGCCGAAGCGAAAGAATGTTTTGTCCGCGCTTTAAAAATCGATCGAAACGATCCCAGACCGTACGCCCATCTCGCCCGTATGGCTTATAACCAAAACAAGCGGGATAAAGTGAAAGAATTTTTAAAAAAAGCCATTGAATGCAATTCCAACGCACCTGAAATTTCTTTGGTGCGCGGTTATATTATAATTAAAGAGAAGCGGCATGAAGAAGCCCTTCCCTACCTTCAAAAGTGTCTTGAACAATCTCACGACCATTTTGAAGCCCATAAACTCTTGGGACTCGCACGTTTAAAAACAGATGATTATGAAGGGGCTGTGGAATGTTTCAAAGCCGCAGCAAACTTAAATCCGGCTGACACTGAAATCTCAAATATTCTGGAAGAACTTTCCGCTTACGATACTCCATGACACAAACACCTGAATGGTTTTTACGTCTTGCATTAGGTTTAGGGCTTTTTGCCTTTGGTTGGATCTTATTTCGCTTTGGCATCAATGCTGTCGGATTCGGCCTTGGCTATCTGTTCGGTTTCAGTTTATATGAACTCCTGCTCGAACTGATCCCCACTGTGAACTCCGAGTGGATGAAGTTTTTGCCTCAGCATCCATTTGCTCCGCACTTATTTGGAGTTATCTTTGGTATTGTGGGTATTTTTCTCGCTCGGCGAGTGTATATCGCTATCGCTTTTGTTGGTGTATTCTTTGGGATTCTTTATCTTTTATACGGCACGGATCAACGAGGATTTCTTGATTCACTCTTTGCTACTTTTGGTATATTAGAACCTCTTAATAACAATTTGGGGAATTTATGGCCGGCTATTTTGGCTTTGGTCATCGCTGCCATCGTCGTGATTTCACAGCGGCAAATTATTATTCTACTGACGGCCTGTATTGGATCTTATATCATTTCAACAACCATGAATATCCCTGTAATTTTCCTGCCTCTTTGCTTTGTTGGAATCCTCCTTCAACAAAGTCAAAAAAGAACCAAGAAAAAGGTTGTTGTTGAAAAAGAAGAATAATTGGGGAGCAGTTATGAAAAATGCATTTACCTTGATCGAATTGCTCATAGTTGTAGCCATTATTGGGATTTTAGCGGCGATTGCTGTGCCGAATTTTCTTAATGCACAAACACGTGCAAAAATCGCCCGCGTCTATGCGGATCTGAAAGCTCAATCCACAGCGATGGCGCAATATCATTTGGAATGGAATGCCTACCCG
>CAZXSQ010000182.1:2312-9649 GCA_964643335.1 uncultured bacterium | reverse complement strand
GAATGAAGGCCGCCCGCCGAGGCTGCGTGAGTTAACCACGCCGGTAGCTTACTTGTCTTCCTGTCCGCTTGATCCGTTTCATAATCCGGAAGCCGAAATGAATTGGAACGGAACTGTATATTATCATTACGCCGGGGATACCGATGAAGCCCATTGGCTGCCTCATAATTGGAAATGTTTCACTTCGGAAGTCTTTTCGATGTCGGGATGTAACAGTAATGTGCTGTTTCCCAGTTGGATTCGCTATATGCACCGGTCTTTGGGCCCGGATTATGAGATGAATCATGCGTTTGCTTTTGAAGTATCCAATGGACTCTATTCACTGGGAGATATAGTTCATTGGGGGCCTGGACCGGTAACCGATCACCATGCCTATGTGAGACAGTAAGGTACCATTTGCGGCTCTTTATTCATGCCTTAAGGCAATGATCGGATCCAATTTCGCTGCACGGATAGCAGGATATAAACCGAAAATGATTCCCACACCAAGGCTAATGCCAGCTGATAAGATCAGACTTTCGATGGTGATGACAGTTGGCAGGAGAGCAATTTTGGAAATAAATTTGGGGATCAAAACGCCAAGGACTATCCCTAACAGCCCTCCGATAAAGGATAATACCACCGTTTCGATTAAAAATTGTTGAATGATCTGTTTCCGCTTGGCACCGATAGCTCGCCGAATACCGATTTCACGCGTACGTTCGGTAACAGATGCTAGCATGATATTCATAATGCCGATACCGCCGACCAGCAGGCTGATCCCCGCGATCGAACCCAGCACGATGTTGAATGTCCGTTTGGTTTGTCTTGCCTGCCTTAGAAGCGCTAAGGGAACATTGACCTGGTAATCTTCATCCTTGTGAAAAGTATCTAGAAGATATTGGATTCCATTAGCGGTTTCTTCGACATTTTCCAATTGATCGACTTGAACGATGATTTGATGCAATTCCACTTTCTCGCGGATTTGCGTACCCGCGGTACGTTTGACGATAATATCACCGAATCGTGTGCGGGCTAGATTGAGGGGGATATAAGCATCGATTTGCTGATCGGGAGTTTGAACATTACTTCCTTGGCTTCCTTCACTTTGTACAATACCCACGACTTCAAAAACCACCCCGCCGATCCGCAAATTTTGTTCGATGGTACTCTCTGTAGCCAGCAATCGCCTCGCACCATATTCGGTTAACACAACTGTTTTTGAATAAGTATCCAAATCGTGTTGGGCAATGGTTCGTCCTGCAATTAGTCTCCGTTTGACCAAATCAAACCATTCGGGGATTACTCCCAATACCCGAATATCCATTGTGCGAGAGCCCAATTGCCCCTCGTTACGGATAATTTTGACTGGGACCGTTTGCCGGACATGTGAAAAACTTTCTTTGATGCGCAAGTGATCATCGTATTTCAAGCCATATACACTCATGCGTACGGAGACATCCTTGGAGGATTCGGATTTTACCGGTTTCACTGTATTAATGATAATATTGTTGCTGCCCAGTTTTCGTATTTGTTGCATCACATCTTTATTCGCCCCTTCACCGACGGCCAGCATGGCAATCACGCTGCTCACACCGAATACGATGCCCAGCATCGTCAAAAAGGAGCGGAGTTTATGCATCATCAAATTGTTGATGCCGAATATAAATTCGCGAAAAAAGCGCATGTTTATCACCCTATCGTCCCGCTATTTGTTTTGTTTCCTCTTCTTGTGGCTTATCCTCTTGAGATTCGTTGGATTCGATATCCAACGGGGGTTTCAGGAGGACAAATTCCCCTTCTTCCAAACCGTTTTGAATATGTATCATCCTGTTGTTATCAAGACCGACGGTAACCGGACGGGCTTCAATTCGATCCTCATGTCTGGCAAAAACAGTGGATTGACCATTGACCTTCGTAACCGCTTGAATAGGAACGTACAGAGCGTCTTCATATTCTTCTACAACGATTTCCACCATGCAGCTCATGCCGTTACGCATAGCGTTTGAGTCACCCTTGATCTCGATATCGGTGTTATATACTTTGAGATTGGGATTGAGATATCGTTGGTGCTGATCAGGTAAAGGTGAAACCCTTTTGACGGTGCCCTGATAAATTTCATCCGGGAGTGCATCAACAGTAATTTTTGCAGGGAGACCTTCTTCCACTTTTTTCAGGTCTGTTTCTTGGATTTGAATATCCACATTGTATGTTTCCGCTGTGACTAGAAATATGATTTCACGCCGTTCATCCACGCTGGCACCGACACGAATGCGGTCTTCATCATCGTCCCAATTTTCCAAAACACTGGAGGCATATAATGCGATGCCATCGATAGGTGCGTAAATTTTTGCTTTTTCTATTTCTTCTTTCAGTTCTTGCAGATCGTTAACCTCGTCTTCATAGCGCTCCTGACGGCCTAAAAAACGCGCTGAAGCGTCCGTAATATTGGCGGAAGCACGAATTTGTGTACGCTCTAAAGACATTCGTGCTTGTTTGAGATCGCTTTTCAGTTGCTCCAATTGCCGTTGATGCGTGTATTTCTTTAAGAGTTTCAGGCTTTCTTTCGCGTTTTTTAAATTCAGCTGAGCTTTTTGATAGGTCAACTCTCTTTGCTGCAACTCCGATTGTGAAAGATATTTTTCTTCATGCAGGATCTTTGCCCATTTATAATTGTGTTCAGCTTGATTAAGTTCTTCTTCGGCAATAACAATGGTCGCACTTGCATCACTTAGTTGTTTCGGATATTCGCCTTCCTGATACTTCATTAAATCTTGTTCTGCAAACTTCAAGGTCAATTCAGCCTGATCGATGTCCGCTTCTGCTTGATTTTTCACGATTTCCAAATTTTCCCGTGCGCTGATAAATTCAGCTTTATCGTTTTGCACATCCAGTTGATTCGTTTGATAGCGCAGCTCCTGTTGAGTCGCATCCAGTTCTACAAGAAGTTCTCCTTTTTCTACCCGTTTCCCTTCCGGAACGATGGAAAGAATGGTCGACATGTCTTCCATTTCATTGCGCAGAATGATTTGATCCCGCGGCCGGATTGTTCCTGATTCGACTACATCAATTTTAAGCGGGCCTTTTCGCACCTTGAACACAGGGATGTTTTCGATATTGGAATAAGAAGTACCATCACCATTAAGAGTAGCGAATCCCCATCCAGCGGCCATCAGAATAATTCCGGCCGCAAATACAATTCCAATTTTTTTATGTTTATTCAACGTTACTGCTCCTGTTCTATTTATAAAAAAATATAAGGGATGTTCACGAACCTTGTCTATACAGTGTATAATATGAAACGTAGACGTGGATTAAACGTTCCCGATACTATGTTTTCCCGTTTTGTGTTTTCGGAAAAAACATGGGAACAGTTTTGATTTTCTCACGTTTATATACAATAGAAGTACATAAAGGAGTGAGCCGTTGACACCAGATGACGATACACTTGTTCTTCAATGCCTGGAAAACAGCCGCGAGGCGGGGCGTGAGTTGTTTATTCGCTATGCACTGTTCATCTACCGGCTTTCGTATCGCTCAATTCTCAATCAATCTATCGCCGAGGAGATTAGCCAGGAAGCCTGGCTGAAGATATTTAAGAATTTACATACATACACACCGGGGACTTCCTTCCAGTTATGGGCTGCAGCGATTTGCCATAATCTTTGTGTGGATTATATCCGCCGGGCACAAACGCAGCAAAATGTGGATAAAAGTGTAATCAAAGAATTGCTTTATCCATCCCGATTGCTTCCGATTGAGTATGCTGAACAAAAAGAATTCGTAGACAAGGTACTTGCCTTTATTCAAAGTATGCCAGAGGTGTTCCGAACGGCGTTTACACTCCGGTACATGGAAGAAATGAGTTATAAAGAAATCGCTGGGATTGCCGGCTGTACGGAACAAACAGCGAGAACACGCGTGTTTCGTGCAACTGAATCACTGCGTCAGCAATTTGTATGATGAATAATGAGGGGGAATCCCTTTTAAACAACCGGATGGAATTAATCATGAATCAACAAAAAACGAACACATCTGATGAGCTTGAAAATTGTATGTTTTCGTCGTTGCAGGAAGACATACCCGAACCTGAAATTCAGCGTTTCAGGAGCATGTTCGATAAGACCTGGGACAGCCGGAATCCGGTAACTCGCTTTCTTTCAAAACCGCTCCACGCTTTGATGCTCTTAATTGTTATATTAACCACTTTATTCGGTACAGGATATGCCTTTGTAAGTACAATGGATAAGCAAACAGAATCCAACCGATTTTCACCCCCGCGACTAATGCAGGGACAACGGGTGATTGAACATCCGGAATTGGTGAAACTCTTCCCGGACGTGGAAAATCCTACGGTTATCTCTTCGGATAATGATAATGTGCTTTCAAAACCATCTGTCTTGATACACGGCTATCTCGCCGAACATCAAGTTCAGGTGGTATGGGAATATTGACGATGCGAAAATGGCTAACTGGTTTTGTTTTTCTTATAGTAATTTTTAGCCTCTGGCTGGGATTGGAATTTCCCCAATTGCAGTTAAGCGCTCAAACTGAAAATTCAATAAAAAATGAGGGTGATCAGGATATTGAAAGTGAATTTAAACTGGAAATATACGATGTGCCCAAATCGTTTCGGCCCGATTATGTCTCGATTTTATCCAAATTCATTTCTTCTTCTCATGAGGATTATTTTTTGGAAAGCGTAACAAGCCGTGATGAGGTCGAGGATTCCACCCAGACAGTAGAAAGAGAAATTGCTCCCCCTCCCATTGAATATGTTCAATATGACCCTAAACGAAAAGTCATCGTGGTGTTGGCTACGCCCGCTGAGCATAAAGAAATCCAAAAATTTCTGAATCAATTGAAACAAACACAAAAGCGCGAATGTTCGGTCTTGTACCGTCTGGCGTTTGTGGAACGGGACATTCACCCCAAACTGAAAGAGTATCCCTATGAATTTCATATAAAAGGAAAATGTTGGGACGATGGCCGAACCCGCCATAAATACCCCAAATGGCTGGATGACCGAAAACAAAAGTACCCAAACTTATTGTTCTCAAAAGTCGAACTGGATCGTGACCATGATGACACAGAATTTTGTGTCAGAGGATATTCACGGGACAAAAGCAAAATCAGCGAGCTCTTTGAAACCTTGAACCAAGCGGACGATACCCGATCGAAAACCGAATTGATCTCACATGATTTCATGAAGGAAAGCCGTGAAAATTTGCACAGCGTTTTGAGTGAACTGTTCCCGGAATCACAAGTGGAGTCCATGATTCAATCGTTGCAGAAAACGAAAGTATATCAAATCGACTCCGAGGCGTCATTCGCTTGTGAAAGCACGATTCCGGGATTTATGCAGACGGTCTTGGGAGATGATTATGCCGTAGAAATCCAATGTGAAGACGGCTTAGAAAAGAACGGGCGTTATACCATTGAGATTTATGTTTACAAAAATGATGACGATGACGAATCACCGTTTGCGGAGAGAAACCTGCATTTAGCCACTTCCTTAACCACTCAATTAAACCAAATCAACATGCTTGGGCTTCGGGATCAAGAAGACCGGTATGTTCTTTTGTTTTCCATGGAATAAAAATCAAAAAAGTATGATGATTTTTCTTTATTGAACAAAGATGATTTATACCTCATCCGGAACAACAAAAGGTTCACGGTAAATCCGGGTTAGATAATTGTTGGCGTCGTCATCATTGACAAATTTTTCTGAATAAGGATTGAAAGTCAGTTTTCTGCCTGTCCGGTAGGAAACATTACCCAAGTGGCTGATAGTGGTTGTCAGATGGCCTTCCAGGACATCCGCATGTAAATCCTGCCAACGCCGAGAACGAACACAGTCGATGAAGTTTTTGAAATGCGGGTCCAAACCCCTTTCTTCCGGTGGAGCAGGTGGCATGTCGCCCCTGGTTTTGCCGGGGCCGGGTTTGTCTTTCCCGCCGAAGCAGGTTCGGTATTCCCCCGGATCCAAGTACATCCAACCTTTCGATCCATAGAAGAAAGCACCGCCTTTGGAACCCGCTTCGGGATTCGTGTATAGGCTTCGCACTTCAAGTTCAGTCATGGTGCCGTCGTCGTATTCATAGGTAGCCGTTTGGATATTAGGGATTTCCTGATCCGAGTCATAGATGTAATAATTTCCCGCACAATGAATCTTTATGGGATGAGTTCTCTTCTGCATCCCTCGCCGAACCATATCCATATAATGCACCCCATTGTTTCCAAATTCGGTAGTACTGGTATCCCAGAACCAATGCCATTTATAATGAAAGCGGTTTTCATTGAAAGGCCGGTATTGAGCCGGGCCAAGAAACAGATTCCAATGAACGCCTTCCGGAACTGGACTGTTTTCGGCATGGCCGATATTTCCCCTACGGCCGTAAATAATGACACGACCCATATACACTTCACCTAATTCACCTTCTTGAATAAACTGCACGGCTTCCCGGACGAGAGGATTGCTGATGTGCTGAGTACCAATCTGTACCACGCGGTCGTATTTCCGGGCAGCCTGCACCATCTTACGTCCTTCACCAATGGTATAAGACAACGGCTTTTCCACATACACATCTTTCCCCGCCTGGCAAGCCCAAATCGTCATCAAAGCGTGCCAATGATCGGGTGCGGCTATGGATACGGCGTCAATGTCTTTATCTTGCATCATTTCCCGAAAGTCCACATAGGTTTTGGGTTTGACTCCGTTCAGTTTTTCAAGTTCGGCGACGGCTCCAGGAAACAGGCGCTCGTCAATATCACAGATGGCGGTTACCTTCACATTGGGTATCTCACTGAAGTTACGTTAATGTCCTTTACCCCGGTTATGCAGACCGGTCACAGCGATGTTAATTGTCTCATTGGGGCTGGCCTGACTGTTTTTTATCAAGGTTGATCCCATAGACAGCCCTGCTGCCGTAATGGTTGAACTTTTTAAAAATCCGCGGCGATTTACTGAATCCATCTTATACTCCTTACGAAAGTTGTTTTTGCAAAGTATATCACAAGTTATTTCTAAACCTTATGGATTCGCCCATGTGTTTGATTTACCCAATGGCGCAAGCGGGGATGCTTGCTTTACCCTGATAGCCCGATGGCGCAAGCGGGACGTATGACCCATATGAAATATGGGTAAAATTGGCGTCCTCGCTTGTGTAGTTCTTGCAGGGTGTTAACTTCGTTAAATTATTTCAAGCGGGACGTCTAATCTACCCATGAGTTGCAGGCGGGACGCCTGCGTTGCCTGGACGGGCAAGGATGTCCGCCCTCCCAGGGATGTGGTGTGCAGGCTAGAAGCCTGCGCTCCTGGGTTTGATGGGTGTCTTTGGTGTACGGTTGGTTGAATT
>CAZXSQ010000182.1:0-2302 GCA_964643335.1 uncultured bacterium | reverse complement strand
ATTTTGTGATACATTTTAATGAAACGGAATGGGGGATGGTGGATGGGGGAAGTAAGTTGTTGATACTCAATTACTTAATCTGGTTTTTTATCATTCATAACGGCGGTTCTCATGGTATAATCTATATATTAATGTATCGGGTATAAATTGTTATGAAAAATCTTAAAATGTGTTGACTAATATTCTAGAAAGAAAAACTGAATGAATCCTGAAACGATTCGTAATTTATTGGAGCAGGTGAAAACCGGGGCGCTGTCCGTCGATGAAGCGATCAATACACTGAAGCATCTTCCGTATCAGGATATCGGTATCGCCACCATCGATCATCACCGTACTCTGCGGCAGGGTGTTCCGGAAGTTGTGTTCTGCCAAAACAAGGAAACAGAAGATATCGTTACCATTGTAAAGCACCTGCGCGAACAGGAACAGCCCGTTCTGGCCACCCGCATTTATCCCGAAGCATCGAAGAAACTGCTGAATGAATTTTCGGATGCGATTCATCACCAGCGTGCGCGAGTGGTGACGGTCGGGGAAAATGAGGTGAAGGAAGGGATCGGCAATGTGCTGGTGATTTGTGCGGGGACATCAGATTTGCCGGTGGCGGAAGAGGCCGCTATTACCGCTCGTTTTACCGGCTCGAAAACGGCGCAATTAACCGATGTCGGTGTTGCCGGAATTCACCGGCTGCTTGGCCGTTTGGAAATCCTTCGCTCCGCCAATGCGATTGTGGTGGTTGCGGGAATGGAGGGAGCGCTTGCGAGCGTGGTGGGAGGGCTGGTTGAAACGCCTGTCATCGCTGTTCCTACCAGTGTCGGTTACGGCGCCAGTTTTGGCGGGGTGTCCGCCTTGTTGACCATGCTGAATAGCTGCAGCGCAGGGGTTACGGTGGTCAATATCGATAACGGATTTGGAGCGGGGTTTGCGGCCAGTTTAATCAATAAACGTATATGCAATTCACAAAAGGAAACAGACCAATGATTGAATTGAACGCTCGTCATTTTTATTTTTTTAGACCAAGGCTGTTCAAAAGTCTTTTCGTTTGTCTTGTCCTGTTTCTAATGAATGCCTGTTTGGCCGGGGCGGATATCATCACTTTGAAAGACGGCACCTCATTGCGCTGTGAAGTGATGTCCGACGCTCAAATGACGGAGACTGGAGAAAAATACATACAAATCCGGGTGGATAACGCGATGGTATGGTTGAAAAGCGAGGTCGTGGCTAAAATCGAAGAGACACCCGAAAGCGAGCCAGCCGGTTCCGAACTGCATAATCTGATGGAGAAGTTAAGAAAAGAAGGAAAAGCCTTCTTTGATATGGATACCCAACTGGATTTTACCTCTGCACCCGGTGCAGAAGAAAAAAAGCTTCAATTGACCGTGAAGGAAGTGCGGGGGTGGATTTATATATACGAAAATCGACAGGCGATGATCGAGGGGAAGCGTGCCCCGCTGCGGGAGAATGATGCCGTTCCTGTTGGATACACGCTTGTTCTTTCTCCAAACAGCCGGGCGACTCTCAATATCGGGAAATTCGGTGAGATTGGTCTTCGGGCGCGGACACAAATCCGGTTTGATAAAATCGCCATGGATCGAACACAGAGTTTTTCTCTTGATATGCAGGTGTCCAACGGTGCAGTATGGTTCAGGATTGGATTGCCCGGAGTCAAAATAAATCGTCTGATCTTATCGTTAAATGCGGCGAAGTCAGTTATTCAAAACGGGACGATTTATATTGAATCCACAGAAAGAACAGGCGGTTTGAATGTGACCTATATCGGCGGAGAAGGGCAGAGAAAGCTGAATTTCTGGCGGAAGACCGACGGGCCTTATGTTGTGTCCGAGGGGGAGATGATCAAGATATCGCCAGCGACGAACAGGCTGCAGGTAGAAGCCAGCCAACGAATCGATCAGCTAAGACAGATTATTGAAAACTGGTATGAATGGGAGCCTGATCCCCTGGCGGTTGATCTGAATGTCATGATTCCACCGTTGGAACTGTTTTCTGGATTTGGTGCACAGCCTGCTCTACATCCTTACCGGATACCAATTGGCAAGTCGATGATATTACCTCCGGAAACGCGTAGTTTAGGCGAGATTATAAGCCGGTACAAAGAAGGATTGGAACAATATCATTACGATACAGGTAAATATCCTTCTGCCGAACATGGGCTAGAAGCCTTGGTTCAAAGTTTCGATGTGGGGGGCTGGAACGGCCCTTATATTGCGGCAGACTTGCCCCGCCGCGACTTTTGGGGAAAGGAGTTTGTATACGAAGTATATGTTGACGAAGGAAAGGAATATGC
>CAZXSQ010000181.1:8721-12114 GCA_964643335.1 uncultured bacterium | reverse complement strand
CGTTTGTCGAAGTGATTGAGCATGTGGAAACCATCATTACGGACAGCGATGTCGAGGCCTTGTTGCTTGAATACAATCTGATTAAAAAACACAATCCGCCTTTCAATGTCAAACTCAAAGACGACAAGCGTTATCCCTACATTAAAATAACCGTTCAAGAGGATTTCCCCAGAGCCTATCTTACCAGAACGGTCGAAGCAGACGGGGCAAAATACTTCGGGCCGTATCCACATGTCACCCAGGCGAGGCGTACATTATCCGCACTGTATGAAATCTTTCCTATCCGGATATGCAAATACGATTCAAAGGACCTGCTGTGTGTTCGTCCATGTCTGGAATATGAGATGGGACGGTGCTGCGCGCCCTGCGGGTCAATTGTCACGAAGGAAGAATACGCTCAACTATGCCAGGGGGTGATCCACTTCCTGCACGGCAATTCCGACACGGTTATTAAACAGTTACAGCAGCGAATGGATGAAAGTGCCGAAAATCTCTTATTTGAAAAAGCGGCGTTCTACCGGGATATCGTTGACGCGGCCAAACAATTCGCCCATCGCCAGAAAATGATGCACCGGAGCGTGGAAAATCAGGATTTCGTGGGATATGCGCGGGTGCATGATATCGCTTGCGTTGCCGTGATCCGCCGCCGGGGCGGCCGGGTGGTGGGGACATCCAATCATTTTCTGGAAGACGTATCCCAGGCGGATATCAAAGAAACTTTGAATGCGTTTTTGGAGCAATTTTATATCAAAAATATCGATATCCCCAAAGAAATATTTCTTACTGCGACTATAGGCAAAAAACGGTTGGAAACACTGGAAAAAGGACTTTCGGTTATTGCAGAAAAAAACATTCAAATCAAAATTCCTCAACGTGGCATTAAACATGCCATGCTGCAGCTGGCAGAAAAAAACGCCACCCATTATGCCGAACAGCAATACCGGAAATTGCATGGGGTGAAGCGAAGCGTTTCACGGGAAGTGATCACTTTGCAAGAATCGTTGAAATTAGAAATCCTTCCGCTTCGTATAGAAGGGTATGACATATCCAACATTCAGGGCAGTGAAGCGGTAGGATCAATGGTTGTTTTTCAAGATGGCAGGCCGTACAAATCCGGTTTCCGGCGGTTCAAAATTCAACAAGCCGATCAAATCAATGATTACGCCATGATGCAGGAGGTGCTGCGAAGGCGTTTCCGGCACGGTGAGAATGACGGGAATGAAAAACAGCGGTTTGCACAGCCGCCCGATTTGATTCTCATCGACGGCGGCAAAGGCCAGTTGAACGCCGCTCTGGAAGTATTAGATGAACTGGATATTATGCAGTTCCCGGTTTGCAGCCTGGCCAAACGGGAGGAAGAAATTTATCTGCCGGGTTTGGCTTTTCCTGTTCGGCTCGACCGCAGGAATCCGGGATTACGTTTGCTGCAGCAGGTTCGTGACGAAGCACACCGTTTTGGTGTCACCTATCACCGCAAATTGCGCAGCCGCAAAATCCAGAAATCGCTTCTCCGCGATATTCCCGGTATTGGGCCAGCTAAGGAAAGAACGCTTTTGCATCAATTCGGTTCGGTGGAAAACCTGCGAAAAGCATCATTGGAAGAGATTCAATACTTACCGGGAATAACACATGACCTTGCTGTGAAAATTCAAGAGACGATTCAATCTACTGAATTGCCATGAAGGAGACCTAATGCCAAGTATCAGTGATATGTTGCATCTACCCGCATTCCTGTGGAGAGAACGGCCCCGGCTCATCAATAATCCGGTAATCATGCGCGAACTGATCGACCGGCTGCGGAAGACAAGTTCCTTCGCTTTGCTTGGTTTGCTGGTGACTACCGGCTTCATCACGTTTCTTATCATCTGGTCTGAATACTTGGATTCTTATGGAAATGCAGCCTATGCCTATCGCTATTCAAGAGAGATGTTCTTGATTCTCAATTTAGTTTTGGGATCGGTCATCGCGCTGATGATTCCGCTTTTCAGTGCCACCTCCATCAATCTTGAATATGAACAAGCAACTTGGGAAATACTTGCAACTACCCCACTGAGTTTAATGTCCATTTTGCTAGGAAAATTTCTGGCGTCGGTTTTCTTCATATGGATTTTGCTGCTTTCAATGATCCCGATTTACGGGCTTTGTTTTACGATGGGCAGTTTATCTCCGGCAGAAGTGACTGTGGTTATGTTGCTGTTCACTGAAATTGTGATGGTGGTGGGACTGATTGGTATCTTCTGCTCTATCCAATGGAAAAGAACCATTCATTCAATATCCATGACTTTTTTGCTGGGATTCTTTTATATCTTTGGACTGCCGTTCTGGCGGACACTACTCAACGGATTTAATCACGAATCTTTTGGCCCGGAAATGGCCGCTTCTCCATTGATTTTGGGGATTGTCTATTTTATTGATGAGAGGCTTCCACCAGGTGTCGGGGATTATGTCCGGCTTGATCCATATCATGCACATATTTATATGAATATTGGCCTTATCATTTTCCTGGTTGGTTTATGTGTCTGGATGCTTTCCAGGAAAATCGAACAAGCACATACCGGAGCCAAACGGAAAGGTATTTTTCGCCGACTTCTTCCAAAATTTCCCCGGTGGCCACATTATAAATTAAAAACTTTTTCAAAGAGAAAGAATCCGGTTTTTCTTCGTGAGATCAGGGAGTTATACGGTTCCACGAAAAAGCGTCTTATAAAAACCATTTTAATTCTTTTTGGACTTGGATTTCTTGTGCTTCTACAATTGGATTTTTGGAATAATGAATGGATTCAAGCCCTTTCGGCCTATTCGATTTTGTTGACTCCCTGTTTAATCCTGCCGTACGCCGCTAATAGTTTCAGAGGCGAAATGGACCGTAAAACATGGGAACTTTTGGCCACAACCACACTATCCCACGGCAGAATCTTATCTGGCAAATTCAAGGCTGGTTTACGACTGTTTACCTGGCGTTTTTGGGCTTTTTTTGGACTGTTGTTTCTATTTGGAAATATGCTTCATGGACATAATCGGAACAGTGAACTCCTGTATATAACCATATTTTTATGCTATGTCTCCTCTACATTTTATTTGACTATGGGGATGATGTTTTCAACCTGGATTCAAAAAACCGTAACGGCTTACGCGCTTTCTTTTGGGATAGTGTTGATTCTTCTCTTTGGTATCCCCATTATTACCTTAATCACGAATGAAATCTTTCACTTCTTTATTTCTGAAAAGAATTGTTATCCTTTTTTGAGTATTATTTCTCCTTTCTTTCTGATAGTTTTATATGACGATACCAATTACCCCGGCATGTGGATAATGATGCAAATTATCTGGATGAGCACGGCCAGTGGCCTATTTGCGATGGTGGCTTATTTAAAAATCAAGAACTCTATAATG
>CAZXSQ010000181.1:0-8711 GCA_964643335.1 uncultured bacterium | reverse complement strand
ACTTCATTTTTTCAATAATTCCACGCTGGATATTGTTTCTATGGCAGGAAAGCCCCCGTTTCATAAATAATCCAGTGATTCTCCGTGAATTAGCCGGCCGGTTGAGAAAAAGAAATTCTTTTCTTCACCTTGGTTTTTTCGTTACTCTTGGCACTACCGTATTCCTTATCCTTTGGTCTCAATATATCAAATTCAACGCTCCTTTAGGAATATTTAATGAGTATTCGCGCTTTGCCTTTTTTTATCTCACCATGATAGAAATAATCGCCACGCTGCTTATTGTTCCTTCATTCAGTTCAACCAGTATCAATCTGGAGTATGAACGCGAAACCTGGGATTTACTGGCCACGACCCCCCTGAATCTGAGCAGCATTATTCTAGGCAAGTTTCTATCTTCGATTATTTTTATATGGATATTATTGCTGTCTCTGATTCCAATTTACGGGCTTTGCCTCACGATGGGTGGCGTCTCTCCTACAGAAGTGTTGGTGGTTTTTCTGTTGATTACCGAAACGGTTGTGATCACCGGACTGATCGGTTTATATTGTTCAATCCGGTGGAAAAGCACTGTTCAATCTCTCTCGGCCACCTATATCTTGTCATTTCTATATTTTGTTGCTCTTCCCCTCGCTCGAGGTGTTCTCCTCAGTGAGCCGCCGTCGGTAGAATTGGTAACATCACCGGTTATGGTTGCTGCCATATATTTTCTCGGCCTGCAAGGCTTTCCAACCGTAACAAGATTATGGATCGATCCGTATCTCGCTCATGCCCTGTTTGTTTTACTTGTCATTATGATCTTAGGGATTTTTTGTCTCAGGCAATTAAAAGTTGAAAGAACCACCCATAGGACCCAGTCTCTGAGCCGGAAAAAAGAACAAACAAAATCACAGAAGATCAATTTACCCGCTGCTTTTGATGAATACAAACATGTTGGAACAAAGAATCCGGTACGAGTCAGAGAAACGAAAGCACTTTTTTCCGGTAGATTCTTCCATAAAACACTTTTCCTGCTTTTCTTTGTCACTCTATTATTATTGGTTCTTTTTGGCTTTAAATATCCGGATTTTCGTTCTTTAAAATACACTGCCGTCATATTGTCAAATTTGCTTGTTGTATTAACTCCTCTTTTCGTACTGCCCTATGCCGCCAATTGCATTCGGGGTGAAAAAGACAGGGAAACCTGGGGACTGCTTTTGACAACAACGTTATCGCCATCACAAATTATTCTGGGAAAGATTCAAGCCGGTTTAAAGTTGTTTATTTGGAGATTTTTGGCTTTTTATGGCCTTTGCATACTTTTTGTATTCTTTTTATTCCAGAATCCAGATTGGCAGTCTGTTCAATTAATAGAAAAAGTGATTGGAGCAGCATTGATCAGTTTAGTTTCCGCCTGCTTCTTTCTTTTGCTGGGGGTGATGTGGTCTTGCTGGATCAAGAAAACCACAACGGCTTACGTCCTGTCATTCACCTGTGTTATTGTTTTATTTTTTGTTCCACCCATTTTGATGGAAATCTGTTTTGTTGTATACAAAGGAACGTCCATCGAAATGCCGCTTATTGAGCTGTACAAAATCGTTGCCAAAATTTCTCCTTTTTTCCTACAGGTCATTCATGGGAATGCCCGTTTAAACATAAAGGGTTGGGACTGGTGGTTTAGCTTTTTGATCCAGGGCTTTTGGATGTTGTTGTTATCTTCAGGATTTTATAAGCTGACTGTCTTGCGATTCAGGAATCGTTAGAATAATATTAGCATAGTTCGGAAATCTCTTTAAGAGATTTCAACCTATAAAATTTATGTATAGGAGGTTTATTGTGAGAATAACTATTTGGAGTATGGTTGTTGGATTACTTTTTGTTGGAACATTGGTGTCTGCTCAGCCGGTTTATGTAGACCTTGCTGCTGAAATGGATACGGATGTGTTAGTCGAATCAGGTGGAACCGGCCTGACTGATCCACTGGATGAAGATATTGGATGGGTGGATGCAGGAACGCTGCCTCGCTCTTATTCGGATGGTTCCCCGTTTACCACCCAGGATGGAAGGACTTCATTTCTTTTTGCTTCTCTTCTTCAATCCTCATTGGATGGTGCTGCGATGAATGGCCAGGTGCTCGATGTAGAGGATGGTGTATACAGCTCCCTCGATTTGGCCATGCTGGCAGCGCCGGGCAGTTTTGGAAATCCATTCACACAGATTGAATTGCGGTATGCAGATGGAACCACCGAACAAAAGCGCCTCGGGCCGGTGGCCGGCTGGTTCGCCAGTCCCCATGCATTTGATAACACCTATTACAATTACACGGACAGCAGTGGTGTGGAAACCATCGTTTCATTTGACACGGATTGGGGGGATGAAGAACTGCTGTATCTTCTCCAGGAGCGGGGGAACGGCAATGCCGGAGGAAATCGTTTTGTCGATGGGAACGGTTTCGCGCTTTATGTGATTGAAGATATTCCACCGGACCTGACTGACGCCACATTGGGCGTCACCGTCGGAAACAACTTCGTTATTTCACTTTCAGCAGAATATTGGGATCCGGAAGTGTCCACTACAGAAGGTTATGAAGTCGTAGCCAATTCGATGGAAATTCATGATGGCTTTGAACATCGGGCATTGGGGAATCTAAGGCTTTACGAATTTGACGTTTCGCCTTTCTTGGCCCAACAAACGGGGGAACTCTATATCTTGTTTACGGATGCAACACCGCAGAATGGCTGGGGGCCGTACATTCAAAATATCAGCCTTTATACCGGTGAAAACTTGATTTTTGAAGAGCTTTTAACTCCGGAAGTCGATACCAGTGACGCCACGGTTTACGCCATGTTTCAGACAGACGGTGGAGATGATGAAAAACTTTATCTTTACGACAACAGCGGATCAGGTCCTTCAAATCGGCAGCATCGTTTTGCTGACGGCAATGGGTCGATTACTTACCAATTCGATCTTCCTGATGATGCGGATGACGCCCAGCTGACTGTGGATATGGCCAATAACTTTGTGGTATCTCTCTCCGGGCCGACAGGGATTGAGCGGTATGATTATATCACCCCCAATTCGGAAGACGAAAGTGATTATCTTATCGACGAGGGAGGCAGTATTCTTGGCGATGGATTCAGGTTTGCGGATGCGGGTAATTATATGGTCTATCAATTCGACCTCCCGAATGATATTACAGCGGCAGTTGCTCAGATCAATATCGGCAACCAGTTTGTTATTGAAGCCGCACCCGGTACCGATGGTGATTTTCAGATAGAAATGGACTGGGTCTTTGACACTGGCCAGGAAACACGTGACAACAGCAACCTGGATATGTATGAGATACAGCTGGATGACTATCTGCAGGATAACCCCGAAAATATTATCCGTTTTCGTTTTTCGGATGGAATACCATCCGATGGATGGGGACCCTATTTCACTGGAATGGCCATTGTTAATCAATCAGGAGAAGGGGATGTGGAATACCAGGAAGTATTGAATTCCATGGAAATCTTCGGTGAAGACATCCATGGTGAATACAATAAAGATTTTTATACCATCGACCTGGCTTCCGTGCTTTCGGATAATCCTACAAAAGAATTCTTTGTACGATTTACCGATGCCAGCACTGGAGACGGTTGGGGACCAGGCATTTTCTGGATGGCAGTGTATTCCGGTGAAATCAATATCCAATCCGACCGGTATGTATTCAACGGTCTGAAAGCCACCAACGGTGAACCGGAAAACTACGGCATCGGGCTTATTCATCGCCGCTATGATGCGAATGCGTCCAAAACACTTTCAGAAATAAGACTGGCAGGAGAAGGCGCCGATGATCCACTACCAGTCTATCTACTGGCAGCCACCCTCAATCCTGGTGAGACGAATGTGGTTGATTGGATGATTCAATAGAATGAAGAGAGAAATGGTTTAAACAAGGGGTGCGGGTAAGGACTACTCGCACCCCCTCTTAATTCAATCCGTATTTGCTATTCTATACGTTTAAAGCCTATTTTCCATCTTGATCCAGGTCAACACAAAAATGAAGGAGATGAAAAAAAACGTTTGCATAATTTAGTATGCGGCTGTAGATTGAAGTTTAGCCTATTTTAATAAACCTGCGATAATACAATATGCTCATAGTTGCTGGCTAGAGCATTTTTGGTCTTAAAACAGCTGAAATTCAGAGAGGTTTAAAATGAACCGACTATTCCGTGCAACAATTTTTCTTCCCTTTTTAATCTTTCTATCTTTCTTTACATCAGCCTTTGGTGCAAATGAAGAGGGGGATTCCCTCAAAAGGTATGAAATTTTCTTCGGCGAAGCAGCACAGCTCGGTATGATCGGCCCGCAAACGAAGGATGTTGTTTTTACGCTGAGGACACAAGAAGGCAAAATTCCAACAACCGGTCCAAAACTTGAAATCATGTCCGCTTCGAAAACCATCGTCATCGAGAGTGACGCAAACGGCCATATCAAAATTCCTTTCAGCATCGATCTTCTCAAAGAAAATCCTCCCGTAAGAAAACTCTACGATGAGGTGTTGCAATTTGAATTATTCTTGACAGTGCATGCCGGCCAGAAATCCAAGCAAACTCGTGAGTTTTCATTAAAAGATAAACCGTATGTGGAATTTGAAGAATTACGCGTTTGGTATCCACCGTCTTACCGGAAGAAAACTGGTACGGTTATTACTGAATTAAAAAAACAATCCGAATTCATTGAGAAACACCTGGGAATAAAACCCATTCCGTGGGGGATCAATTTGATTGAAGAGCGTGATCCTGATGTGAATATTATTACCCTGCAGGAATTTCCTAAATGGGCTGTCTGGACTTATTCGTTCGAGGAGATGAAACAGGAAAAATATATTCAAACAAATATTCATGAATGGGTGGAGCAAACACTTATAAGAAGGTTTGATTTGTTTGATGCTGATCCTAAAGGGCGAAATCGGTTCGTGTTGGATGGGCTTGCCGATTACATCAAGATAAAATATCTCGGCAAAATCCCCAATGGTTATTGCAAGCCATTGGAAATGCTTATCCAACAAGGAACAACCCAAGCCAATTTGATTCAAAAGTTCAGGAGCATTAGAAAACTTGATTATGCAAACGGTAAGAAATCAATGGCTGAGAGAGTGCAAGATGAATCCTGGATTCCAGGCTACCCCCTATCCTTCGCTTTTTGGGAAAAACTCTGCCGGCAACACGGGCGAATCTTACCCAAAAGATTCTTGAACAAGATCGAAAACGAACCACAAAGGGATTTGGATTCTTGCATAAGCATATTGGAAGAATTGACAAATACGAAAACCATTCAATCCAGGTTGGAAGTAATGAATGTTGCCGCTTCCTTACAATTAATCAAAGGATTTCAAAAAAATCATTGACATATTTATATTTGCCATTAAAATATATGTTTCAGGATTTGCGGGAAAATTCTGTCTATTATGGTAAAAAAACCTGTGAACGAGACTTTAAAGTCTTTATTAAGAGTAAATTCCTGATTTTTGTCCATCCTTGTGTTCATTTTAATTCCATTACTACATGGGAAAGAATTGGAAGCGTTTTAGTTTCGTTCTAATTGAACGGTTTTGCAGAAGTTTGTATTGAAACGGATAAAAGATATGTTCGTGTTGATTCTAAAATGCTCTTTTGTGTTTTAGAGATTGACAAATACTTAGATAAACTTAAATGGTGTTTTAAAAACACTTTATACAAAAATAATAGAGAACTCATATAAATTTAACGCAGTTTGCAAAAAAAGATATACACTTCAAAGCATGAATCAAAAGAGAGGGAAGTGAAATAACAATGACACGACAGGTTTCTTTAGATCGAGTACGGAATATCGGAATAATGGCGCATATCGATGCCGGTAAAACCACCGTCACCGAGCGGATCCTTTATTATACAGGCAGGACACACAAAATCGGTGAGGTGCACGACGGGGCTGCGACGATGGACTGGATGGCCCAAGAGAAAGAACGAGGGATAACCATTACATCCGCCGCGACCACCTGCTTCTGGAGAGACCACCGTATCAATATCATCGATACACCTGGGCACGTTGATTTTACGGTGGAAGTGGAGCGATCGTTGCGTGTTCTGGATGGGGCTATCGCTCTGTTCTGTGCTGTGGGCGGTGTAGAGCCGCAATCCGAAACGGTATGGCGGCAGGCGCAAAAGTATGAAGTTCCGGTTATCGCTTATGTGAACAAAATGGATCGAGCCGGAGCGGATTTCTTTAAAGTCAATCAACTGATCGAATCGCAGTTGGGCGCTAATCCAGTACCGGTGGTTATTCCGATGATGAAAGATGGCGAATTGCGTGGTGTGATCGACCTTATTCACAATGTAGCGCATTTTTACGATGACGTGGTCGGCGAAAAACGGCATGATGAACCGGTTCCGGAAGAGTGGCAAGAGGAGCAGAATCGCTGGTTCAAGCATCTGGTTGAAAAAGTCAGCGAGGTGGACGAACATTTGTTAGAAAAATACTGTGCGGGTGAAGAAATTAGTGAAAAAGAACTGATGGAAGGCATCCGGCGTGCAACACTTTCGTTAAATATCGTGCCGGTCTTATGTGGAGCGGCTTTTAAAAATAAAGGGGTGAAGCGTTTGATCGACGCCATTGTCGATTTTCTTCCATCGCCGATGGATTTACCTCCGGTAATCGGTACTCATGAAGAAAAAGAAATTAAGCGCCAGGTTTCCGATGAAAGTCCATTGGCCGCCTTGGCTTTTAAAGTTGTAACGGATAAACATATGGGGAAACTTGTGTATTTCCGCATTTATTCCGGAGTCATGAAAGCCGGAAGCTATGCGTTAAACTTTACCAAAGGGAAAAAACAGCGAGTCGGCCGCTTGCTGCAAATGCACGCCAACAAGCAGGAACAGCGGGATGCGATTCACTGCGGTGATATCGGCGTGGCGATCGGTTTGACGGATACAACCACCGGCGACACGCTTTGCGATCAAGACCACCCGATCCTGTTGGAAGCGATTGAATTTCCTTCGCCGGTCATTTCGGTCAGTGTGAATCCGGTGTCCAAAGCCGACCGGGACAAACTCACTATTGCCCTGTCACGACTGGCGGAAGAAGATCCGACCTTTTTGGTCACCGCCGGTGTTGAAGAGGGGGAAACCGTTATTTCCGGAATGGGGGAATTGCACTTGGAGATCATTATTGACCGGATTCAACGGGAATACGGTGTGACTGCCCATATTGGACGTCCACAAGTTGCTTATCGGGAAACCATTACCTCCTCGTATGAAATCAATCACCGTTATGTCAAGCAGAGTGGGGGTAAAGGTGATTTTGCCCATACAGAGTTTCGTATCGAACCGGTTCAACATGGACATGGATTCGAATTCATCAATGAGATTGTCGGTGGTGCGATACCCCGCGAATATATCCCAGCCGTGGAAAAAGGAATCGTGGATGCCATGCAGAGTGGTGTGCTTGCCAATTATCCGATTGTGGATTTAAAAGTCACTCTCTTTGATGGTTCTTTCCATGATGTGGATTCATCTGAACGTGCTTTCCGCATTTGTGCCAGCCAGGCGTTTAAAGAGGCCTTTATGCGCGCCAAGCCTCAATTGCTGGAACCCATTATGTCGGTTCACGTAACCACACCATCCGAATTTGCCGGTGCGGTAAACGGGAACCTTTGCGGGAAACGAGGCCGTATTCAAGGGATGGATGCCATGGGGAATGCCAATGTGGTCAAAGCCCTGGTTCCTCTTGCGGAAATGTTTGGTTATGCTACGGAGCTTCGCACTATCACTTCAGGGCGCGCAAACTTCAGTATGCAATTCGAACACTACGAACCGGTGCCTGCCAACATCGCTGAAGTGATTATTAGTGAACGAAAAGAGAAAGAGCGTGGTGCTGCGTAATATCGCCATCAGAATAATCAGTATTATCAAACAAGGGGCAGAGCATTTTCTGCCCCTTTTTTATTTTTCCTTCCTATTCAATACCAATTTGAGGATGGTATGCTAGTCAGAACGAAATAATATTTACCAACCTGCAATCCATTCCCACTCAAAATGGGAAAGAGCGAGGGGAACTGACATGAAAATCAGACGGGCCACATTCAAGACCATCGCAATGTGTGTATTATGCACATGCCTTTGCCATTCATCTGTTTTGGCCGCTGAACCTATGAATGGAGATCAAAAGTCTGCAGAAAACGAACTCAAGACCGTCACCGATGTCATCCAGGCGGTTGAGAAAAGCACAGGCGATGTGATTTTGAATACATCCAAAACCATTGATCAAATTCGCTCTCAACTGCGCCAGTCGATGGAGAGTGACAGCCCGTTTATGTATTGGTTCTTCGATACAATCATGGCGTTTTTGACTTTAAATATATTGGGGTGGCCTTTGTGGCAGTATCTATTATCGCTTTTGATACTTGTTCTGGCTTTTACACTCCGTCATTTCATTGCGCGTTGGTTGGTCGATATTCTTACTCGAATAACCTCACGAACCAAAACCTCTTTGGATGACGAACTGGTCGTCGTCTTTAAAACCCTTATTCCACCCTTGCGCCTTGCGATTTTACTGATCGGCATTTATTTTGCCTTTACCATTTTCCTGGCAGGCCAAACGCTACCCATTGTACTTCAGAGCGTGAAAATCTTTTTACAGAGTCTCTTTTATCTGGTCATGCTGGGGAATATTGGTTGGGCGTTTTGCCGGCTGACGGATTCTATAATCGATAT
>CAZXSQ010000180.1:0-12119 GCA_964643335.1 uncultured bacterium | reverse complement strand
TCCGGTTTCCCGATTGACGATTAATCCAGGGATATGTGAGCCTTCAATGCTCAGTTCGGTGGAGATAGCATCCGCTGATTCAAATATAATTACACCTTCTGCTCCGGCTTGCTGAGCGTTTTGCATTTTTTGTGTGGTAGAGCAGCCTCCATTTTGTACCAGGAGCCAATCATTCAGCGGTTGATCCAAATTTAATGGTTGGCATAAGATACCATCTTCGGTTTCACCGTCTAAATTATCTGTATCTTGAATTTTAAATGATCCTAACAAAGGCACTTCAAAAGGCCCACCGTCTTTTCCCAGTTTGGCTGAAACATTTTCTAGAACCAGTTCTCCATCCGCCATGACTGATATGAGTAACTCATCGACAGTGGGAGTGCCATTGGCATCATGAGAATTAGTAATGGCACCAACAGTGATCACATCCTCGATTTGCGCTGGCATCCCGATACTGAATTCCCGGCTGCCATTTCCGGCCGCAACTACAAATACGACACCAGAATCTATAGCGTTCTGAATCGCTATAGCCCCCGGATCATGCCGTGGGTCTCCAAACACTTCCGCGCCGAAGCTGAAATTAATGATATCCACCCCGTCAATCACGGCTTGTTCAATGGCGGCAATGACCTGGCCGAATTCGGCTTCGCCCGTGGTAAAAATTTTGTAACTGCCAAGAAATGCCTTCGGAGCATATCCTGAAAGCGCTCCGAGAGGAGAATTTGTAAAATTTGAGGCAGCAATGGAAGCCACATCCGTTCCATGACCATCGGCATCGAAAAGATTTATATCTTCCGGATCGTCATCCGTAAAAGGAAAAACATAGGCAGCGATAACTTTTTTATTGGTGTGACCGGCGTCTCCTTTTGGAAATCCTGAGGGATATTCGTAACCGGTGTCATCAAAAGCGGGATGGGTGATATCGATACCGGAATCGACAATTCCAATAAACATTCCTTTACCGGCATCATCTCTCCCACCAACATCTTCCCAGGCTTTCTGTAAATTGACCAGTTGGCGGCTGTTTGTCAGGTAAGGTTGTACTGTTCTTACAGGGGATATGTATCGCACATGAGGTAAGGCACGAATCGATGCCAAATTTTTATAGCCGGATTCAACAGTCAATGCATTAATCAAGTGTATAAAGCGCCTGCCAATTTTTATGGTTTTATCGATATTTTTGATTTGTTTAATCGTATCTTCCTGTTCAGATTGCACCTTTTTTGCGTGTTGATAAATAGTCTGAGGCTTCCCTTTGGGAGATGAAAACCCAATTGAAAATTTTCCGCTTATTTTTTGCAGCTTTTCCGAAACAGGATGAGTTTTTAGCAGGACAAAATATTTAGAGGATTTGGAATTTTCCGGTTTTGACCAATTATATGTAACAAAGGTTAAAAAAATAAGGAAAGAAATTAAACTTTTTTTTAATAAATAAGTGGAACGTGGCAAAACGAACTCCTTTGTTTATATTTCTTTTTGAATATTTAGAGAGCTTGCCTTGACAGTTAACACTCTCACTCATACTCTAAAATGACCCGCATATTTCGGTGTCAATTAATCCTTGTACCATAATTCTTTTAATTATACTCAATTTCAACGCCGGTGGTATATTTTTTGTAATGTGTTGTTTTTACAGTGTTAGAAAACATAAACTGGCTTAAACGGAATTGAACTTAATCTTTTTCAAAATCTCTAGCTGAAATGCTGAATTTTGTTTAAATACCATTTTAATAGGCTGAGGGTAAAAGCGTGAGTTTATCCACACGATTCATTTTTGTTACTGGCGGAGTGTGCTCTTCTCTTGGAAAAGGGGTGGCGTGTGCTTCAATTGGATGCCTTTTACAGGCGCGGGGTTATAAAATCACTCTCCAGAAACTTGATCCCTATATTAACGTTGATCCGGGTACCATGAGCCCCTACCAGCACGGCGAAGTGTATGTGACTGACGACGGGGCGGAAACTGATTTGGATTTGGGGTATTATGAACGTTTTACATCCGCTGTCATTACCAGAAAAAGCAGCGTTTCCACAGGGCAGATTTACGATGCTGTCATTAAGAGAGAACGGCGAGGAGGGTATTTGGGGAAAACCGTTCAGCTCATTCCTCATATCACCGATGAGATCAAGCGCCGAATATTTGAATTGGCGGAAGATGTTCAACCTGATTTTCAAATCTGTGAAATCGGCGGCACTGTAGGCGATATTGAAGGTTTCCCTTTTCTTGAGGCAATACGCCAGATTGGTTGGGAATCCGGCCTTTCCAAAGTACTTTTTGCTCATTTAACCTTAATTCCTAACATATCCGTGGCCGGAGAATTGAAAACCAAACCTACCCAGCACAGCGTGAACAAACTGCGAGAAATTGGTATTCAACCGAATATCCTGCTTTGCAGAACGCCTGTAGGCCTTAATCGGGAAGTAAAAGAGAAAATCGCCTTGTTTTGTAATATTCCTCCGAAGGGGGTTGTCAGCGCCAGAGATATTTCTTCTACTATCTATGAGATTCCATTGGCTTACCGGGATGAAGGGCTGGATGATTTGGTCGTGGAACATTTCGGGATAACAAACGGTGGACCGGATATGAGAGATTGGAAAAAGATTGTTTCTGCTATCTCAAATCCAAAACGTGGTCCTGTCACGATTGCGGTTGTCGGTAAATACATTAAATTGCAAGATGCTTACCGGTCTATTTATGAGGCACTGATTCACGGTGGAATTCATAATAAAGCGCGGGTTATAACCCGCCGGATTCACGCCGAAGAACTGGAAAAAAAAGGAGCGGAAGAATTACTCAAAGGAGTGGATGGTATTTTAGTACCTTGGGGATTCGGGAAACGGGGAATCCAGGGAAAAATTAATGCGATTACTTACGCCCGTGAACGAAAAATTCCATTTTTTGGTGTATGCCTTGGAATGCAGTGCAGTGTCGTGGAATTTGCCCGGAATGTATTAGGAAAAGAAGAAGCCTCTAGCACTGAATTCGATGCCGACACCCCTGATCCGGTTATCAGTTTGATGGACGAACAACGCCAAATCGTGGATAAAGGAGGGACCATGCGCCTGGGAGCCTATCCATGCATTTTGGTTTCCGGAACCAATGCACGAGCTGCTTATGGCAAAGAAGAAATATCTGAGCGTCATCGTCACCGATGGGAATTCAATTACGATTACCGTGAGATGGTTGAACAAGTGGGGATGACCATAAGCGGTACTTCTCCCGATGGCAAACTGGCCGAAATAGTAGAGTTAAAAGATCATCCATGGTTTTTAGGATGTCAATTCCACCCCGAACTGAAATCCCGGCCACGTGATCCTCATCCTCTTTTCCGAGCTTTCATTAAAGCGTCGCTGAAATATAGTGAGAAGAAGGCACAGGAAACAAAAGATCCTGTACGCGACACCGTCTCTGCCTGATGAACCATGAAAAAAAAACACAAACACAAAAAAAAGACAACGCCATTAGATTTAAGAAAATTATATTCCCCCCATTTATTTGTTGTATTGTGGCCGTTGATTTTCTGGATCTGGGTCGCCTGGGTCTCTTTATGGATTGAACATTCGCCCGTCCATGAATTAGTGCCTGCTGGCAGCAGCCAAAAATTTTCCGACTTTCGTTTTGAAGATATGCGTTTTGAACAGCGGTTTGCGGATAATTCTTTTATTATTGTTCATGCCCCTCAGGCCGAATTCAACAGCGAAACGAAAACTTTTGATCTGGTTCATCCTCAACTTTATTGGAATACCAAAGAAAACGATAATGTTTTTTCTGCGACGGGGACTGTGGGGAAGGTGTCTTCTCATGTGGCCGATACATCGCTGCCTTCTGAATTTAGGCTTCTGGAATTAAGCCAAGGTGCTCATTTCGAAGGACAAGGAACGATTGTTGATTCTTCCAGGATGCTGTTCGATAATGAAAAACGCCTGTTTTATTTCCCCGAATCATTCACATTACAAACCGAAAGCGGATTAACTTCCAAGTCAAAGGAACGGTATTACAATCCGATGACCAAAAAAACTGGTCCACTCCAGGATTTGAAATAAAAGCAGATTATATTAAACTAGGCAAGAATATATAAATTAAACTTTTTTAATAGAGAATGAATCATGACGAACTCGACTTTTACCAATCGTTACTTTTTGGGGGTGCTCACTGTATATATGGTTAGTTCTCTTATCCCCGTCTATGCACAAGATTTTGAAAATTCTATTAGAACCAAATCGGGTGAAATTATCGGTGTGGGACCGGATACCGATTGGTCGGCGGATTATCCTACCGCCGCCACCGGAACATTTTATTTTCAACCTCAGGAAGGGCATCAACTGGCCCACGTGGTGATTATTGAGGGCACCAGCGAAACTCACTGCTATGCCAAAAAAATAACTTATTCACTTGAAACGGAAAATTTTTTTCTGGAAGAAAACGCGAAAATCGAACGGAATGGCGATGTACTTGAAGGTCCTGTCAGTATCACTTATGAATCCTTGATGAATCAAATGATTCTTCAGGGGAATCCGGACAATCCCGCAACTCTTTTGTACAATGATCCTCAATCCGGGGATAAACTTCGCACCAAGGCATTGCGAATAATTCTTTTATTTGAGATGGTTAATGGAGAAAGAATATTGAAACATTTGGAAGTTATTAAAAACCAGTCATCTCAACTACTGCAAACCGGTTCCAAATCCAAACCATCCTTGAAAAGAAAAATAAGCCCCCCGCGTTAGCTAGGTTTTCATAAAACACAACCAATTGTTATATTCTCCAATGTTATTCGCAGGGTTGCAGCATACTCTACTTCCTACTAGACTTCGCCTTTATGCAAACAGCTAGGTATAATAAACCCGTGAAAAATTAATTTATTTTAGCGATAGATGGAGTAAGAATATGGGTATCACAATTAAACCAACTGATGTACGCGCAGGAACAAAACTCGAATTCGACGGCGAGGTTTATGTTTGTACCAAATACGAGCATATTGCGCCAGGAAAAGGTCAGGCCTTTATACGGATAAAAATAAAACATTTAAAAACAGGACGCGTGCTTGAAAAAACCATTAAATCCAATGACAAAGTCGAAAAAGCCGCTTTGGATCCAAAAGAAGTGCAATACATGTATAGAGATGAAATGCTTCATTTCATGGATAATGAAACTTTCGAGCAATTTTCGCTTTCACCTGAAGCTCTTATGGGAAAAGATATCTGGCTGAAAGACAATACCGACATTACTCTTTTATTTCACAACGATGAACCTGTGGATGTTGAGATACCCGTTCATATGGAACTTGAAGTGACCGAAACTGAACCCGGTTTGAAAGGAGATACCGTTTCCGGTGGGAACAAACCAGCGACTCTCGAAACCGGCGCGGTTGTGCAGGTTCCCCTGTTTATCAATGAAGGCGATATCATTAAAGTGGATACACGGGACGGCTCATACGTTGAGCGCGTGTAAATAATTCTCATAGAGTTGAAAGAGGGGGCATGTGCGCGTGCCCCTTTTTAAATGGGTAAACCAGGCGTCCCCGCCTGTGCCGTTCGGCAAGCGGGGACGCTTGCTACCCATCACCCTTGACCAGTCTGTACAACTCCGCAGAATCCGTAGAACTCACGAGTTCGAAGTAGTCTGCATTGTTTAAATAATCCCGATGTCCCAAATTCTGAGTGATTGGATGGGTGAATTCGTCCGGAATAAAGAAATAATAACTAATTCCTTGAGATAATAGGTAATTATGAATTTGCGGATAAGGCTTATCATATAGCGGTACGAGGTTGCAGTCATCTAAATGCATGATCTTTAAATCGTCGCGGAAAACATGATACCGGTTGTCATGGGTTAATATTCCCGCTCCTTCTTCTAACTCTTTGTTGATATAAATCCACAACGGGGCGACATCGGGAAAACGGTAACGGTAGAATGTAAACCGGTCTAAGCCAGGAAAAGCAAACACAGGCAGCAGAGGCGAACTGGTTTTTGGACTCATGATCGAATAAGAGATTCCCGGCACTACTCCTGCGGCTATTATCATTGCTGCAAAGAGGTAAAACAGAATACGATGGTTTCGGATCGATGCGATAAAACGTCCCACAAATAATCCCAATATCGGAAACACGGCGATGATGTGATATAGATAGAATCCGGAAATGGCATATTGATAAAACAAATAAAGAAAAACCAATAAGCCCGAAACATAAAAAAATTTCTGATCTTTTTTCCAACCCAGCAACAATGCAGGAACCATTATACCCATCAGGATTGGTGCAACCCTCCAATCTCTTATAAAAACGGCTGCACTGTTAATCAATCGCTCCCATATACTATCTCCAAGTTGAGCGACACCGTTACCGTGCGCAAGCCATTCCTGTTCACAGGATTTTAAAACATCGAGATTGATATTTTTCCCTCCAAATAATTCTGGAAAGAAAGCGTAAACAGGATTTCCGGTGACAATTTGATTACGGACATACCAGATCAATCCCAGTATCAACCAAAAAACCAGCGAAATTACTGCTGGAACAAATTGATTTCGGTGACTAAATAATTGGCCGCGTGCAAACCAAATCGCCAACACAACGCAGGGCCACACAATCCAGCCAAGATAATTTATGTGAGGAAAGATTGCGGAGATACATAAAACCGGCTGCAGGCTCCACCATGTTTTTTTTTCGAGAAACCAGGCGATAAAAAACAAAAAAAGAGCGGTATAAACCATGACCAAGGCATAGTCTGATGCCCAAATGATATATGAAGTGACGAAAGGAACCGTCCTGAAAGCCAATGCCGTTGTAATCGCAACCAAACGGTTTTTAAAGAGGTTCAATGCAAGATAATACACGACGATAGTGCATCCCAAACCCGCCAGGGGACAAAGCATTTGGCCATACAAATCCGACCACCAACCAAACATGGTGGCGGTGACTGCTTGATGTAAAGGAAATAGGTGCGGGTAATTGGCCCCTAAACCCAAACCCACCTGTAAACAATACAAAATGGGGAAACCGCCTTGTTGATATGTCATTTTGCCATAGTGGACGTAGTAAATCAGGGAATCCCAGTAATCGACCGGAAAGAATAAGGCGTGATAAAAACTGAATATTGTTATTAAGGCTAAACAGGCATATGCACCGGCATATAACCACGAAGAATAAGAATCTTGAAACGGTTCTGCTGTAAAATCCGGACCTTCTTTTTTCATGCCATAGACATAGTTCAAATAAACCAGAACAAAAAGAAGGCAAATCGTAACCAGCCATGCCGAAAATGAATTCAAAAGAAAAAAAATGGCGGCAATTACTAAGAAAAAGTTGCTTAGACCAATTCCGGTAAAAACACCCGCAGTTATCTCCAGGACTTTCGGCAATCTGAAAAATAAACGCAGGAAAAGAATACCAATACAAGCATGAAGGCTTAAAGAAATTATTTCAAAAAATATGGCATAGAAGAAATGATCAGGAAAACGGAACAATAGTTCTCCCAATGCTTTGAAAAAGGAGGGAACAACGACCAGATAAAGTGCTCTGTGTATGAACCAAAAGTAAACACAACTGATTCCCAACCAGGTAAGAACGAGAATAGCAATCCAACGGGTGTCCAGTTGTTGATTACGAATTGAAGTTTAACTCCTTTCCGGTAACCATTCGGTAAGCATCGAGATAACGCTGTCGGGTTTTTTCGACGATTTCATCCGGCAAATCGGGAGGAGGCGGATTCCTATCCCATTTGATTTCATTCAAATAATCCCTCACAAACTGCTTGTCGAATGCCAATTGAGATTTGCCTGGTGAATACTGGTTGACATTCCAAAAACGAGAAGAATCCGGTGTAAGGATTTCATCGATCAAAATAATCTCGTCATTCACCTTTCCAAATTCAAATTTGGTATCTGCGATGATTACTCCCCGCTCACGGGCCATTTTAGCAGCGCTTTTGTATAAGCTCAGGCTTCTTTCACGCAGTTCATCCGCTACCGATCCACCGACGATCTGAACCATCTCATCAAAAGTGATGTTTATATCGTGGCCTTCGTGACTTTTGGTTGCCGGTGTGAAAACCGGTTCTGGCAGTTCATCGGATTCTTTTAATCCTTTTGGTAGTGGATTTCCGCAGACCATTTGATTTTCTTGATATTCCACCCAGCCGGAACCAGCCAGATACCCCCGTACAACACATTCCACAAGCATAGGTTCTACCTTTTGGGTTAGCATGGTACGCCCGCGTATCATTTCCGGATAGGAACAAAACGGTTCTGGGAGTTCCTGCACCTCTGTGGTAATGACATGATTGGGTTTTGCCTCCGGCAAGGTGTCAAACCAGTATTTGGACATTTGGGTCAAGATAATCCCTTTGTCCGGTATGCCTTGCGGTAATATGCAGTCATAGGCGCTAATACGGTCTGTGGCCGCCAAGAGCAATGTATTTCCCAGATCGAAAATATCCCTCACTTTGCCTTTGCGAGTGATCGCTGCTCCTGGAATATCGATGGAAGTTATCGCTTTATTCACTTTTTTGTACCTCGTTCTATGAAATCCGGTGTGTGGCAGGCGAGACGCCTGAGCTATTATTCAGGCGAGAACGCCTGAGCTGCCCTCAACATACCAATCTATGAAGCTTCATGCAGCTGTACAACCGCCGGAGAAAAGGTTTCATCGACATTTTCATCCTGAGCGCGTAAATATTCAACTGCTGTTTCCGGTGGCATTGGATTGATATAAAATCCAGTCCCCCATTCGAAACCCGCTACATGTGTTAATTTCGGTGTAATCTCCAAATGCCAATGATACCGGTTTGGAGAGTCAGCCACGGTCTCATTGCATGGCGAAGTATGAAGCATAAAATTATAGGGCGGATTATTCAATGCCTTTTTTATGCGTTTTAGTGTATTTTTTAAAATCAAGGCAAAGTTTGACACTTCGTGTTTCTGAATTTCATGAAAGTGCATGGAATGGTGGGTTGGTAAAATCCATGTTTCAAATGGGAATCGTGAAGCGAAAGGAGCCACAGCCACAAAGGATTCATTTTCGTCGATCAATCGTTTGCCGCTTTCCTGCTCCTGGCGAATAATATCACAATAAACACACCGGCCTTTGAAATCATAATATTTATTTGCACCTTCTATCTCTTCTTTTACACGTTTGGGGATAATTGGAAGTACGATAATCTGCGAGTGAGGATGATCCAATGAGGCGCCGGCTTCTTTCCCATGATTTTTAAAAATCATAGCATATAGAAAGCGCTTGTCTTTTTTCAACTCAAGTATCCGGTCACGGTAAGCCCAGATAATTTCCTCCACTTGCCTGTATTCATAGTCGGCCATGGATAGATTATGTTCCGGTGTTTCGATAATCACCTCATGATCACCAATTCCATTCATTTTGTCATACATGCCTTCACCAACACGGCCCAAATCTCCATCCCGAAATAAAGCTGGAAACTTATTCGGCACAACCCTTAACCACCAATCCGCTGAGGGATTTGAATTTCCATTCCTTTGATATGACAACACTTCTTTTGGTGTTTTTCCTTCACTTCCTGGACAGAAAGGACATAAACCAGGAAATTTTTCGTCCGGTTCTTTGGCTTTGACAAAACTCACGGGACGTTTGGCCCGTTCCGTTGCAATGATGACCCATCTCTCGATGATTGGATCTTTACGTAATTCAGACATGGATTGCTCCTTGAATACATAAAAAATACTTAGTCCCCCGGCATAAGATCCTAAAAGTAAAATTGATAAAAAGGCCGGATAATTACTCCATAACAATGTATCGGCAAAAAAAATAAATGACAATTTGAACTAGATGTATATATATCTGTTTTTTTTCTAATATAGCAGAAGAAATCGATACACGAAGGAGAAGTTCTTAATGAAATCCTCATAAATGTAACACAAATGATTCAGGAATGACAACTGATAAATAAGTTTTAGAGAAAGGAACTTAAATGGAAGCAAGGTGGGACATTGCCCGGAGAGCATCAATGATGACGAGGTAATCATCGTGAATATATTCAAGCGTGTAAGCATCAATTCGTCTTGAAAGAGGAACAATGGAGGCATGATCAGCCTCTCGCGAAGTGTGAAATTCAATGCGAAGGGTAATCGGTGAATCGAAACGAACAACCTTTCCTTGAATTTGAACGGCTCGGCTTGCAGCCTCGCGGATATCCCGATGGGTTATATGCAGCGGGCGGTGCATAGCCGCCTGACGTGAAACAGCGGTTTTTACCGTCACGGTTTCAATGTCGCCAAAAAATTCATGAGCCAATCGGCAGACAATATCATCTCCGCTCAGAAATTTCACCGGGACACCGAAATTCCCCGCAACGGCGCCAAAAAGAGCGAATTCTGGCACTTCTTGATCGTTGATCCAGACACGATGTATCCGTGAACTGTAAGTATGATCCAGAACACTTTTTAAGGTTCCTGCCGGAGAATGATACCCCAACAAAAACACTCCGCTGTAACTTTCATCGATTCCTTCCAGCATGGAAAGCCGTTTCACGTTCCCACTGATTAATGAGGCTCGGGAATCCAGTTGTTCAATGAGTAAATTACGCATCGTGTCATGTGAGTCATTAACGATTACTTCTGTGGCGCCACCTTCAAAAGCGCCTGTCACCGCAGCATTCACCTCATCTGTCATGATTTTTCGAAAACGGTCAAAATCACGATGGGGCCTTTTCGTTTCATCCCAGCTCACTACACCGCTAATGCCTTCCATGTCTGCAGAAATATATATTTTCATAGAGACCTCAAAAAAAACCCTCTGGCGGAGGGTAAACCAGAGGGAAAACGGTTCGGGAGGAACCGCAGCAGTTGGGAATGTGTGGTATATGTGAATGTGGAGGGAAATGTTTTGAACATTTTATGAATTCAGATATCCCACTACATCTTTTAACGAATTTTTAACAAAAAGGTAACTTACTTCTATTAGAAAATATATTTACGTTAAACAGCATTGACAACCTTATCGATATTTATCTTTAATGAAACCCATTTATTTCGTTTTTTTTAGTCGGAATTGAATGAAAATTTGTTCCAAGATTTTCTTTCGAATTTCAACTCCACGTTTGTGAGTTTATTTAACTTAAAATGTTAAATTAACCTTCTTGTATTATTATACTTTAACGATTGATAAATGTACTGATATGATGGTGTGAAATGTAAAAAATTGTCATGGCTTATGGCATGCGCACGCATCGGAATCCGACAGTATTGACACGGCTAGTGGGAAGAAAAGAATTTCTGGACGCACATCGTACATGTCTGGGTTCACTTTGCCAGGATCCACCGCGCACCACACGTCTCTCTCCCGATTCTGGTCCCATAGGATTTACATCCGGTGATTGAGAGTAATAATCTGCAGAATACCAATCCAGGCACCATTCGGCCGCATTGCCTGATAGATTCGGTGCATTGAACGGTGAATCCACTGTATTGAATGCTGTTATAGGTGCAGTTTGATCAAATCCATCCCGGTCTCCTGAAATATTGGCATAAGGACCACCCTGAGAAGGATTCTTATGTCCCCACGGCCAAGTGCGAGGCCTCCCTCCAATTAAATCTGAACCACGGGCGGCATATTCCCATTCGGCTTCCGTCGGCAGCCGGTAGGCTTGATCGACAGACAGACCTTCTTTTTCCGTCCGCCAGGCACAAAAAGCCAAGGCCTCTTGATAAGTGACACCTACAATAGGTTGATCATTTCCAGATAACTCTGAATTGTCCAGACTTGAAGGCGGCTGCGTTCCAGTCTCACTTAAATACATTTGATACAACCCAACGTATACTTCATGACGATCCATCAAAAACGCGTCTACAGTGATTTGGCGTCTTGGACTTTCATCCGGCTCTTCCAGACCAAATTCATCCAATGGATCATTTCCGCGTAAGAAAGCACCACGAGGTATATAAACCATATCGATATTCAGAACATCTGAAGCATAGGTTTGCCCTGGCTGATAGTGGAAGGGAGTGGGAGTTGGTGGTAAAGGCGTTGCTGTTGGAGGAACTGGGGTATGGGTGGGTTTTGGTGTCGGACTCGGAGTAGGAGTTGCAACACAAAAAACATGGAAAGTGTATAATGATTTGCAGAAATTAGGTAATGAAATACAAATATTGCTGGAAATA
>CAZXSQ010000179.1:0-12157 GCA_964643335.1 uncultured bacterium | reverse complement strand
GCCAATCATTGGTCGAGTTCCAACTGAGTCCTGGAGCGTTGCCGGCTCCACCAAACGCTTTGGTTGTGAACAGGGTGTTGAAAATAGTGCCGAATACACCGTTGTACGTATGCCGTCTAACGGCTTCACCGTCCGCGGTGTCATTGGCTCGGTTATCTTCTTGGATGATGATGGTCAAAATTTCTCCGACTTTCGAGGCATTCGCACCGGTGAGCATAAAATTAACCGGAGAGTTATCGCTCCAAAGTGATTCGCCCACCACCGGATTCGATAAAAAGACGGCCCCAGCCAACAAGATCAGAACTCTCTTTTTTGTATTCATAATACATCTCCTCTAGATTTATCTTGAACAATATTATGATGAAACCAATTCAACCAATCCACCGGAAATCACCTTGGCATGCACGATTTTCCCAGTACCAGCCGCCCGCACCGGGATGATATCTCCCGGCGCGCCCCGCATTTGTGCTTGGGCGGAAGTTTGCAAAACCAAACCGTTGTTTCGAACGATCATTTGAACCATATCTCCCCGCCTGAGGATGTAGTTTGTTTCGAGCGAGTTCCACTTGATCGGTTCATTTCTTCTCAGACCCAGTCTACAACGGTTGCCGATGATTTCATTAGGATTGTTAGCAATCTGGCGATCCAGAAAAGTACTGTCGATTTCTTTAACTTCCTCTTGAATAACTTTGGGAGTTATGAGTTCTCCCCGCCTCATGTCCCGAATTGGGGTATATACTTTACGTTTACGCGCTACCTTTATAATAAATGGTGCTTTATCCACTTGTATGTGATTGATATAAAAAGAGACTTCATACCGTGAATTGCCGTACACCTGCTTATTGATGCGTTCAACCACAAGTTCATAAGGTTGATCCGGCAGCCAGGTATCGTGAGCCGGTGCGGTTAGCACCCTGAAAATCAGCTCCTCTTCCTTCCATTTGGTTTCTTTAAGTATGTTTTTTTGGATCGCTTCAACCATCTGATTGACTGTGACTTTCTGCCCGGGGCCGTAAATATCAATCACATCGCCGCCTTCAAAATCGACATTGTAAAAGTCATAGTCATCCGCTCGGATAGCAAGCAATATTTGCGTCTGTGAAATTTTCTTTTTTTCGCCCTCTTCTGGAACCTCCATCAATTGGACTTTGACAAGTTTTTGTAAACTTTGACGGTCGGGGGCTTCGATTCCAATGGCGAGATCGCCTAAATACAGATACTCAGCACTTTTGTCTTTGACAACATATTCCTTGGGAAGCCGGATAATAGTTTTCTCATCTCGAATTTTGGCGGATTCTGATACCAAAGCAGCGTTGAGTAAAACCCCAATCAACAAAACTGTTTTGATCCATCGATGTTTCATCGCCTCATCCCCTTTATAAATTTTTTAGGTTTTAGCGTTTCAATGCGACAGCGCTTTGAATCATTTCATCTCCGGTTCGGACAGCCCGGGAATTGACTTCAAAAGCGCGTTGAGCGGTAATTAGATTAACCAGCTCTTCGGCTACACTTACATTCGAGTTTTCCAAAAATCCTTGCTGTAAAGTACCCGCACCATCCTGTCCGGGAATCACTTGCTGAGCGGGACCAGACGCCTCTGTTTCAACAAAAACATTTTTTCCAACTGCCATCAGCCCCGCCGGGTTCACAAAATTTGTCAATTGAATATTCCCTTGCTCTACTGTTTGGTTACCGGGTTGAGTGATGACGGACACAATTCCTTCTTCACTGATATTGATGGCGGTGGCTTCAGGAGGGATTTGAACAGGAGGATCGAGCAAAAAACCATCCGAAGTCACAATGTTTCCGTTTTCATCCAAATTGAAAGCGCCGTCTCTGGTATATCCTGCAGAACCGTCAGGCATTTGGACTTGAAAGAATCCTTTGCCGGCAATGGCGACATCCAAAGGATTTTCTGTCCCTCTGAACGAGCCTTCCGTAAATACTCTTCGGGTACCGGCAACTCTCACGCCGTGGCCGATTTGTATACCGGTCGGCAGACGGTTGGTCGAATATGATCTGGTTCCCGCAGGTTTAATCGTTTGATACAAAAGGTCCTGAAAGTCCACACGCGTGCGTTTGTACCCGAATGTGTTGGCATTGGCAAGATTGTTGGCGATGTTATCGACCATAAAGGACATTCCGTGCATTCCGGCAGCGGCTGTAAACAGTCCTCGCATCATGATGGCGAACTCCTTTTCTCATGGTATTCGGATTTGCTTTTCCGTCTCAACCCTTATTATTTTTATACTTTACCTAAATCATTCACTGCTTTCTGCAAAGTCTGATCCAATGATTGAACCACCCGTGCGCTGGCCTCATGAATTCTGTAAGAATCAATCATTTTAACCATCTCCGTTGATGGCAGGCTGTTGGATTTTTCAATATATCCTTGTGCCACCCTGTATCTCTCCGGAATGGTAATATTGGATTTGTCCCCCGGTTCCACGCGGAAAAGATTGCCGGGTTCACGAAAGAGTTTTCCCCTATCTTCAAAATCGACGATTTTCAATTGATCCACAAGCACATGGTTTTTGATTCCTGTCTGTGGATCGATTCTTTCAGCAAAGATTTGACCGAAATAATCTACATGAAAATCGTCTTTCCCCACGTTGATTGGACCGGGAACTCGCCGGTTATTTAATCCCTGGCCTAAAACTTGAAATCCCTGCGAATTGACCAGATAGCCGTCCTTATCGACCAGAAAATCACCTGCCCGCGTAAACCGGACTCCATCCGGAGTCATCACGGTAAAGAAACCGTCGCCAAAAAGGGCGAAATCTGTTTTACTGCCTGTGTGTTGTAATGCCCCATTTTGTTGGTTTGGAAAAACCCAAAACACGCCCGCTCCTGTACCGACCCGGCCGATTGCGTGGTTGAATCGGTCCTTTTTTAATGATGGAGATAAACCTTTATAAGTCGAAGAGAGCATCACATCCGGAAAAGAACGAACGATCACTTCTTCACGCCGGAATCCCGGCATCTGAGAACCTGCAAGGTTTTGGGCCAAAACATCTTGCACTTGTTCTTGAACGATCATTCCAGATGCGGCGGAATACAATCCCGTGAGCATAAATCAACTCCTGATGAAATACTTTTTCTGGTTTTTGAGCAACCTTTGTTCCAATATGGTGTGACAGTGCTTGATCATTGAGAAAATATTCTATAACCTATTGATTTATGTAGAGATTGGATAAAGTTTTTTCAGAGTCCGCCGATAACATCGCATTTTTCAAGACCCTTAAGGACTCAATAATGAGGAAAATATTACCCCTTATGACCAGAACAAATTGGATAATAATGGGATTGAATGAACGGGATTTTCTTGGGGATGGCTGGTATGGTCTGGAAAAATCCTCTGAAGGAATATTGTACAGGGCGGCTTCGCGCATCGCCAAGATCGATACGCCTCTTAGTGGATTGAGTACGTTGGTTTTCCTGCTTTCGGCACGCCCCGAGCATGTAGGCGAACCTTTAAAGGTTACTGTGTCTTCCGGGAGCGAGTCCACCAGCGGTTTTGAACTGCATACCAATCATTGGACAACCCGGTCTGTGGATTTAACTCTTGAAGAAGGGCAGCCCATCACCATTGAAGCCCATAATTACTGGTCGCCGGACAAGGTCTATGGAAATGCTGATCTTCGCGCATTAGGAATTTTGTTAAGCGCCGTGCGAATTACTGCTGAATAAGTTTTATCTATTTGTAGAATGGGAGCGTTTCAATATCTACAAATTATACATTTATAAATATTAAGGAACAGATTATGGCTTATACTCATCCCATCACCAGGTTGACGGTACCGGAGTATATGGTTGGTGTTATCGCACCTATGTTCACTCCGGCGAATCAAGATGGTTCTATCAATTATACCGCTCTTAAGGAATACGCGGATTATTTGGTTGATCATTTATTTGTATCCGCTCTTTTTTGCCGCTCTGGCGTGGGACGAATGTATACTTACTCCATGGATGAGGCGAAAAGGAGTTTCGAAATCACTCTACAATCGGCTGGAGACAAAAAGCCGGTATTTTGTGGCACCAGCGGTGAATTCGATGGCAATTTCGAAAAAAAGGTTGATCCTGACCGGTATATTGAACAAACGTTGGAATTGAGCCATTTCGCGGAGGAAGCCGGAGCAACGGCCTTGGTTTTGGTTATTCCCGCCGGGATCAAAGTATCTTCCGATTCCACAGTTCATGAAACTGTTGTTCATTTTTTTAAGACAATACATGACAATACTTCTATACCAATCGTAATATACAATCCACAAAATTTACCAAAAGAATATCATTCCACTCCCCAATTAATTAAGGAGTTGGGGCGTCTTGAGAGAATTGTAGGTTTGAAACTCTCGACGAACGATATGTATTGGATGAGTGATATGATTGCAGCGGCTCCAAAAAACAATTTTTATATAATTGCCGGTTCGGAATGCATTTGGTACCAGGCATTTTTAACAGGAGCAACTGGCGTTATCGGCCAGGGTTGCAGTATCTACCCAAATTTGTTAAGCAATATTTCGATTAACATTGCCACAAGTGATTTTGAATTCGCGCGACAGTTACAAATGGAAGTCAATCAGGCATTGAAAGGATTCCAAAACCTCCCCCCGGACATCAGCGGCTTTGCCTACCTGCGTAGAAAAGGATTGAACATGCCTCCTTATTGCCGCGATAAATCCCCCCCACTTCCAGAAAGTACCGTCGACAAAATTTTCAAATCAATCGAATCCTACTGCCATAAATAATCAGTGTGTGGCTTCCCTGGGAAGCGAACATTCTACCCGTACCCCGGTATAAGCTACCGAGATCACACACCATAAATCCCTTTCTTAGTTTGTCCAATTTCGCGGGCAATATTCTGAAAACCCTCTCGTATTTACATATGTGACATTTTTTTGCTATACCCCTTTACATCTGATATGAAATAGGGGAGGATACCTAGGACAAGAAATACTGCTCCCCCCCCAATCTATGATGGATGCAGTAACAGTCCTACCTCTCTTGCTAAGGTAGTAACAGTCATTCTTCTCTTATTAAGATGGATAAGCAGTCATTAGGGTTCGTGAGTAAATTATTAATTCAATAGGGTAGTATGTCTAAGGGAGAATTGCAACTATGGATCGAACATCTTTTCGCAACAGTAAAATCATTCTTCTTGTTATCATGCTTTTTTCTCTCACACAGGCTAGTGTATTTTCTGACCAGCAACGTTTTGAATCGACAATACCAGTCACTAAAATTCAAACGATGCTCGATCAATTTGTTGCCGAACAAAATGTACCTGGACTCGCTGTTGGTGTAGATATTCGGGGAGAACGTTGGATAGGTTGTTCGGGAGTGGCAAACCTTGAAACACAAGAGCCTATCATTGAGGATACCCAGTTCCGGCTGGCGAGTGTCACAAAAACATTTACGGCGGCGCTGATCTTGAAAATTTTCGAGGACGGGAAATTATCGCTCGATGATACATTGGAGGAATGGATTCCAGGGATCGTGAACGGAGACAAAATAACAATTCACATGCTCTTGAATCATACCGGCGGATTGCATGATCATGAAAATACAGAAGAATCATATGATCTAATGTTCAATGCTCCCGAATCCAATGTGACTGAAGAGGACGTAATCGAGTTGATAAACTTATATCCTCCTGATTTTGATCCTGGAACGGATTATGCCTATTGCAATTCGGGTTACTATTTATTAGGTATCATTGCGGAAAAGGCAGGGAATGATACCGTCGACCGGTTAACACAAGACTATCTTTTCGACCCATCCGGAATGACCCGGACTCGTTTAACAAAAGAAGGAACACTCCAACCCCCTTATACCCCAGGCTATACCCGTTTCGATGGTTCTGACGACATCGTGAATACCGGTGATTGGAACTTGAGTTGGGATTGGACCGCTGGAAGCGGCGTTTCCACTTCTGGGGATCTCCTGACATATGTTCGCCATCTATTTTCAGAAAAAATTCTCAGCCAGGAGTCTCTCGAAAAAATGACAACCCCTGTCTCTCCATCAACTGAATACGGCTATGGAGTGGAAATTAAAACCGGCGAATCGGGACTAAAAACTTTAAGCCATACAGGATATAATCCAGGTACTTTTACCGGATGGTACTTTTACCCCCAAACTGACCTTATCCTTGTCTTTGGAATTAATTACTCTGAGTATCGCAAGGATTATGTTTATGATTACCAGTACTCCGGAATGGAATTAGTAAAAGAACTTACCGATACGATACATTCGGCGTCATCAATTTCACAATGGGGATCATACCGTTGAAGTGGATGTTTTTGTTGTATTTATTGATACGTGATATGAAATAATAAATAATATAGAGGATAATACGAATGAAAAAAGCAATATATGTTAAGAGAGTAGAGAAGACTTTTGTCTTATGGATTGTTGTGAGCACCCTATTCATGCATTATGCAGCAGCGGCAACAGAAACGCTTCCTTACCCTAAAGAATCCAGCATTCGTTTGGGAGACGGATATGACATGATACAACTGAAAGCACATTCTGATGGATGTTTTGTCTCAAATGAAGGAGATTTAGAAGATACTAACGTCGGCGAAGTACATAAATTTGGAAAAATGGTTACTAACAGCCACCATTTTTTGCAGTCTTATAATACAGCTTTTAATGCATCTTATGAAGGATTTGGCTTTAATCTTTCCGGCGGTCTGGAATTTGCCACTACAAATGAACTTAATATCAATGAAATTATAATACTCGCTACAATTAAAGTGGAAATGCAGGGTTCACGGTTGCGAAATTTTGAACTGAAGCCCGAAGCAAAAGAAATGCTGGCACAAGGAAATTTCGTGGGATTTCATGAAGTTTATGGACATAAATACATCAAGGCTATTCGCAATGGAGGCTTTCTAACCATTGCTATCAAGATTCATACCCGGGATGAATCCCACAAAAACGAAATCAAGGAAATTTTTAGAGGTAAAGGAATAACCCCTGTGGGCACTTTTGGGTTAAAGCAACAATTTACATCCATCATGGACAATGAAGAAATAAAACAATATAGCTCATTTCAACAGGATTCTTTGGGGCCAATAAGTTATGGCAACGACAACAATTTGCAATCATGGGATGATGCTTTAAATTTAATTAGTGAATTTCAACAAAAAATTGCCGATACCGGCGGCTATCCTATGTCAATGGAACTTGGTGATTATACCAATTTAAGTGATTATAACGAATATACTGACGGGAGTAGTTCTTGCTTAGATCCCGAACAATATAAAACATTATCGGATTATTATCTGCAGTACTTTCACTATCAAACATTACATCGAAATTTAACTGAGATGACTGATCATCATGAAAAGTACTATTTTCACTCTGCTGCATTCACCAAAAACGAATTATATAACCAATCATTACTAATTACTGACATGCTCAATGAGATGAAAGAGAGGATGGAAGATTACCAGGGGTATCGGAGTACACTGTATGAGGGTTGGGATACAAAATATCCATCTGTGGACAATAATGGTAACCTCCAATCATATAGGGATTACATGCAAGGTTTGCTCTGGTGGCCCGAAAATGATAAAATCCTACCTCTTCGTTGGTATACACCATTGGAAAATCCATATACATTGAAGCCACTTTCATCCCCTGAAAAGTTTTATTTTAACAAAACCCTCAGGGGGGATGGCGAAATCTGGCAAACTACAACAGATCGAATTGTGGATGTTTTTGTAAGCTGTAATTATGATAAAAACTCTGGTAATATCAAAGCTTCTGTCAACGCCTGGCTTTGGGAATTGGCAGCCTTTACTGACTATACTGTTTTGAAAGCTGAGGGGAACTATACTGCATACAAACTTCCCGAATATACTTATGCGGAGTTCATACCGTTTTTACTTAATCCAGTTGTTGCTGGTTATCCCTATCGTGTTCTGGCGAGCCCCGACTTGATTAACTTTAGATGGCTAAATCCTGTCCATGGGTATCTAAATTTTACAGATAACGACCATTCTCAGGAACCGGCAGAAAATACAACCCATGGGAGTAATTCAATGGGAAATATCAGCGATGTTACTTATGATACAGGGAGCGATGGTCTGGAGTCGCAGCATGCATATATTAGTAAAATAAATTTAAAACCTGTAGAAGTGTTGTTGTTTAATGAAGAAACTGAATGGGATACGGCAAAAATTTCCCGTGAATTGTGCTATAGATTCAATGTACCATCTACCCCCTCAAATTCACTCCCTCTCCCCTCGGAAACTAAAGGATGGGAAAATCTGAAGTGATTTTGAAATGTGCAGGGATCAGGTTATCGGAAACCAGACCCTATGTATTTTCCTGTTTTCATAACGATGATTTTTTCCAGTCCAGCAGGATTAGGCTCAAAGCCGGGTGCCAAGGGGACGTTGCCGGGTGCGGGGTGCCAAGGGCAATCCGCCTTGGCGGAAGCCCTTGATACAACCTCACATTGTGCCACTACCACCAAGGGCCGGCTGATGTCATGCCCTTGCCACCTGGCGAAATTTTCAATGCAGTTAAACCCTACTGCAGTATGTAATAGGAGTGTCGAGACCATCCACGGCAAGGAAAATCGCATCGCACGATTCGATGCTATCAGCAAGATAGGCACGCGAGTCACGCGGCATAAACCAATTCCTTCGTTCTTTCAATTTCATGGGCGATGATAGGATTCTTTATTGCCCCTTCCATGACAAGGTTTACCTTTTACCCGAAAATTCCAATCCAGCCAACATCAAATCGTATAGCCAATGGGATACAGACATCTGCACGATCTTACTTATGAAAACAAAAAACAACCTAACAGTAACAAATAATTCAAAAAAACATACAACGTGTATCAATAATTTCAAAGTATATGCGTTTAATTATATGGAAATAATGAAAAAGGGAGGAAATAAATGACCAATTTACTAAACCGCAGGAACTTTCTGCATACATTGGGAATGGGAGCCGCTTCACTTACTTTGCCTTTGAAATCAAAAGCTGTGGATTTATCTAACATGAATGTATTGTTCATTTGTATCGATGATCTTCGGCCGCAGTTAAACTGTTATGGTCATTCCCAAATGATTTCACCCAATATAGACCTGCTGGCTTCTGAAGGACTCCAGTTCAACCGTGCGTTTTGCCAGGTTCCGGTTTGCGGCGCTTCGAGAGCAAGTTTGCTTTCAGGTGTACGCCCTACGCCAACCCGGTTTATATCGTCCGATGCAAAAGTCGATGATGACCTACCTGGTGTTTTGACCCTGCCTGAGCATTTTAAGAACAACGGTTATGAAGCCATATCGCTGGGGAAAGTGTATCATTTTATGAACGACGATTTTGATGGTTGGAGTGCTAGACCCTGGCGGGCGTCGCAGTCACAATATAAATTGGAAGAAAACCGAAACATCCAGCAAGAATCGGCAACTGGCAGAGGAGTCCCTTATGAATGCGCGGATGTTGATGACAGCGAATACAACGATGGCGCATTAACCAACCAGGCCATATCCTATCTGCAGCGGTTTCAATCTACCGGAGAAGCTTTCTTTTTAGCGGTTGGCTACATGAAACCCCATTTACCTTTTGTTGCCCCTCAAAAATATTGGGATATGTATAATTATGATGAAATCGATCTGGCTGATAATCCATTCAGTCCACTCAATGCCCCCGAGGAATGTATACATTCCTGGCATGAATTGCGTCAATATTATGGGATACCCGAAACCGGCCCGCTTTCTAATGAAATGGCGCGCACGCTGATCCACGGCTATTACGCCTGTACCAGTTTTATTGATGAGCAAATAGGGCTGTTGCTGGATGAATTGGAGAATCTCGGTTTAAGTGATAACACCATTGTTCTGCTTTGGGGAGATCACGGCTGGAATCTTGGCGAACATGGGCTATGGTGCAAACATGTGAATTTCCGCAATTGCCTCCGCGCTCCATTAATTCTACGCATTCCCGGTATGCAGGGTGGATTACAAACCAATGCGTTAACTGAATTTGTTGATATCTATCCATCACTATGTGAATTATGTGGTTTAACCCTGCCTGATCATTTAGAGGGAACCAGTTTCGTCCCCCTGCTTCAAAATCCTGGCCGAGAATGGAAACAGGCGGTATTTAGCCGTTACTACTATAGCGATACGATTAAAACCGATCAGTACGCCTACACTGAATGGAACAGAAATGGACATACATATGCCCGCATGTTATACGATCACGATGTGGATATCGAAGAGAATGTCAACATCGCCGAATCACCTGATATGCAGGAAACGGTTGCAGAACTAAGCGGGATGCTCCATGCCGGATGGCAGGAGTTTGTCCCCACTTCTTCCAGTGTTCAAAACGCCTGGCTATATTAAACGATATTTTTTTAGGAGGTTTCAAATGATTAATCCAATCCGTTTGTTCATCGTTTGTATGTTATGTGTAGGAATAATGAGTACAGTTTATGCAGACACAGTTCAAATTCAAATCTACGCCGGCCAGATCATTGGTGAGATCAAACCACTGTTAGGCGTAAATGGAGGGCCTTACAAACTGGGAGAAGCCGAAAATCCTCACGTTGAAGAGCAATATAGAGATTTGGGAGTCACCATGGTTCGCACTCATGATTTTTACGGCCCGGTCGATATGTATGAGATGTATCCTGATGATTCAGCCGATCCCAACGATTCCAGCAGTTATGATTTCGAAGAAAGCGATCTTCGATTGACCGCAGCCCATGAGAATGGCCATGAAATTTATTTCCGCTTAGGAAACAGTTATAACTATAGCGGTGAGCCTCCTGCCAATGTGGATCACTATGTCGAAGCGGCAAAGAACGTTATACGCCATTACACTCAGGGATTGTGGGACGGTTACGAATTTCCGGTACAGTATATAGAAATATGGAACGAACCGGGGAATACACATTTCTGGACAGGAACACGAATAGAGTTTTTGCGGCTCTTTGAACGATTGGCCACTGAACTCAAGGCGGAATTTCCTGATCTGAAAATTGGAGGCCCTGGGTTCCTGCCGATGGGATATTTTGTGCAAGATGAAAATAATTACCCTCGTATTCTGTTGGGCTATTGCCAGGAAAACAATGTGCACCTCGACTTTCTTTCATGGCATATTTATGGAGACAACCCATCTGATTACCGCCAGGCCGGTGTGTATTACCGCAATTTGATGGATGAATTCGGATACACGGAAGCTGAAAGCCATATCACCGAATGGAACACCGGAGAGGGGCCACGCCGATACAACATAGAAGGGGCAGCCCTAATGACTGGAGCATGGATCGGCCTGCAGGATGCTGATGTGGATGTTTCTCTCTTCTACCGGGGGCAAGACTCTAGTATGGATTTACCCACCTTTTACGGCCTGATGTACGCCGATGGAACCTATAAAAAGATGGGCTATGCCTTTAAAACCTGGTCATGGGTATCGCAATATCCACAGCGAATCCAATTGGAAGAAGACGCAGACTCAATCGACGCCATCGCCGCGTTAAGCAAAGATGGACAATCGCTCATCATACTCATCACCCATTATCCTTTGGACGACACCAGCGATCCAATCGAGTCCTATCAAATCAACCTCCAAGGCTTTAATTTCATCGGCGAAGAGCTAACCCTCAAAAGGTACATAATCTCCAGCATCCATAATCTTGAATTGATAGAAGAAAAAACCTTCACTAATCTAAACTCTGAGTTTCTCATGAACAACCCATTCCCCGAAAACACTGTGGAAATCATAGAAATCACTAAAGAACAACAAAGCAATGTAAACTACTGGGATGTGTATTGAAAAAGAATAGGAATGCGTCAACGGTTTTCAATCCCCTGGATTATTCATTGAATCACACAAAAATATGTGATCATGAAATCATACCACGATGCTATAAAATATCTATATTCTCTCATTTCCTATGAGCGGGATACCAATTGGAAATACTCAGACAAGATACTGAATCTTGAACGGTTTCACCATTTACTTCAGCAGTTGGATAATCCTCAGGATAAACTGAATGCTATCCATGTCGCTGGAAGTGATGGAAAAGGTTCTGTTTGTTCAATGATCAAATCGGGGTTATGCAGAATGGGGTATCGGGTTGGGCTGTATGTTTCTCCTCATCTGGAAAAGATCCGCGAGCGGA
>CAZXSQ010000178.1:11290-12174 GCA_964643335.1 uncultured bacterium | reverse complement strand
AGGATACTGATGCGCCACCGCATCCCAGATAATCCCTCCGTCAACCGATCCGAGTTTTATATCGTTGGCGATTTCATTCACCGTCGGTTTAAACACGGATACCTGCTGTTCCAACTTTTCCCATTGTCCACTTTGTTTCAAAAAATTTTTTATTGTTCGCCCAATGGAAGCGGCCTCCGGATTGCCTATCGCCAGTTTCAAATCCTTGGTCAGTAAATCCTCCAGAGACTGAATGTTCTCCGGGTTGCCCTTCGGAAATGCAATGACCGGGGCCATATAAGCGATTGGAATCGCCTCATCCAACAAATTTTCCCATTGCCCAATGTCAATATAAGTTTCATCCCCGGCAAGGTATAAATCTCCTGTACCTGACACGCGCAGATTACTCAATAATGTGCCGGACCCTCCATACTGAATCTGGACTGGAACTCCATATTCTTTTTGGTATTCTTTGGCAATTTCTTCAACGGGAGGTTTCATACCAGCGGCACAATAAAACAAAAGAGATTCTTCTGAGAACTGTTTTTTTTCTTGAAGCGAGGTATAAAAAAGGGAAAAGATTAAAACCACACACACCACCACAGAAAGAAGCACTAAATTTTTCGCCGAGTTCATCCATCTATCCTTTCAAGTTCCATATTTAGTCCAAACAAAAATTCGTAACGCCGGCATCCTGCCGGCTTTTCTGAACAAAAATTTAATTATACCATGTTATGTTTATCAGAAAATGAAACAAAAAACAGCCCAAGGAAAATTCTCATTCCTTGGGCTATTCATAATTTTTTATTAGCAAACTTTGTTCTATTATACCAATCCCTGGTCAATCATCGCATCCGCCACTTTCACGAAACCGGCGATGTTGGCTCCCACGACATAATTTCCTG
>CAZXSQ010000178.1:0-11280 GCA_964643335.1 uncultured bacterium | reverse complement strand
CCTGCAAAACCATAATCTTCAGCCGTCTGAAAAGCGTTTTCGTGAATAGTCTTCATGATTTTCTGCAGGTTTTGATCCACTTCTTCACGTGACCAGGACATAAATTGTGAATTTTGAGCCATCTCCAGACCGGATACGGCTACACCACCTGCGTTGGCGGCTTTTCCGGGACCGTACAGAATTTTCTTTTCGAGGAAAATGTCGACGGCTCCAGGTTCGGATGGCATATTGGCGCCTTCGCTAATCACAAAACATCCATTATTCACCAAGGTCTTAGCATCTTCGGCACTGATTTCATTCTGCGTGGCGCTAGGGAAAGCGCACTGGCAGGGAATATCCCATGGCCGGACACCATCTTTGTATTCAACCCCGGGGAATTTGTCGGCGTATTCTTTAATTCTGCCCCTGCGGATATTTTTCAGTTCCATGACAAAAGCAAGTTTTTCGTTATCGATGCCATTCGGATCATATACCGTCCCGCCTGAATCAGAAAGACTCACCACCTTACCGCCCAGTTGATTGACTTTTTCAATAGTGTACTGGGCCACATTACCGGATCCTGAAACTGTACAGGTTTTGCCTTTCAACGAATCGTTGCGGGTGGACAGCATTTCCTGTGCGAAATAGGTAGCGCCGTAGCCAGTCGCTTCCGGACGAATAAGGGAGCCGCCCCAATTCAATCCCTTGCCGGTGAGTACGCCGGTAAATTCGTTTCGCAATCGTTTGTACTGCCCAAACATATAGCCAATTTCCCGGCCGCCGACACCGATATCACCGGCGGGAACGTCCGTTGCCGGCCCGATATGGCGGAACAGCTCGGTCATAAACGATTGGCAAAATCGCATGATTTCGTTGTCCGAAAGCCCCTTGGGATCGAAATCGGAACCGCCTTTTCCACCCCCCATCGAAAGAGATGTGAGTGAATTTTTAAAGATCTGCTCAAAGGCCAAAAATTTCAATATCCCCAAATAAACAGTCGGGTGAAAACGCAAACCGCCTTTATAAGGACCAATGGCACTGTTGAATTCAATTCGAAATCCCCGATTTACGTGAATTTCGCCCTTATCGTCACTCCAGGGAACCCGAAACATCATCACCCGTTCTGGCTCGGTAATTCTTTCCAGAATTCGCTGTTCACGATATCTCGGTTGGCGCTCAAGCGCAGGTTCCAATGATTCAAGTACCTCTTTGACCGCCTGGTGAAACTCAAGTTCACCGGGATTGCGCTTCTCAACTAATTCCATTACATCGGTTATGTATGACATAGGTTCTTCTCTCCTTTACAATTCCGCCCCGGTGCGGAGCAATTTTTTACTATTCAAAACTATAATTAATTTCAGGTTGGTTTTCTTTCCGGTCTGTAGAATTTCAAATATAATGAACTTAATTTGGTATAAATACACCAAATTATTTTGGCAATATAGTTCCAAATAATAAGATAAACATTAATCAATGTCAAGGCAAAGAATAAAAATAAACATAATTTTTTACTATTAGTTATTTAAACTCTACTTTAATAAAGAATTAAGGGTTATTTTAATATAAGTTTATATTTTTCAGTTAATTAAATTTATAATTTAAGATTGTTCATTTTTGTTTGTACAATCCAAAATTCATGATTGACTTTATGTTTCATGGTTTCTCATATATTATTTATAAGTTATAATAATGCGCATAAAATGACTAAATAACTTAAATATTTCCATTTAAGACTTGATTATCATGCTTTTATATGGTAATTTTGGAATATTAAATCCTTTTTTCTCATGAGAATTGGTTTTGAAAGACATCAATCCTAAACAAAAAGTTGCCATCCTTCGAATTCTTCGCGACGCCCGTGAACCCATCGGCAGTTCCACTATTGCCGAAGAGATTAAATCCTATGGATTTGAACTAAGCGGGCGCACCATACGGCTTTATCTTCAGGAAATGGAACGGGACGGTCTGGTCACTCCGGCAAGAAGAGGCCGGGAAGGCGGCCGTACCATCACCCATCTGGGTTACGAAGAAATCCGCGACGCTCTGGTCACCGACCGCGTTGGTTTTATGGCCAGTAAAGTCGATGAACTGGCTTGCCAAACGAATTTTAATCCTAATACCCGCTCAGGATTGATCGTCTTGAATGTCACCACGCTGGACGAAATCCATCTCACCTCCGCCGTTCGAGAAATGGTCCCTGTTTTTAATACCGGCATGGGGATGGGAGAATATGTCATGTTCGCCCGTGCCGGTGAACGGTTGGGAAGTTTCTATGTACCTCCCGGTAAAGTTGGCATTGGAACTGTGTGCAGTGTTACCATCAATGGCATACTCTTGAGTACCCGGATACCCACGTTCTCCTGCTTCGGCGGCGTTCTGGAAGTAAACGAAGGTCGGCCAGTTCGATTTACCGACGTGATCTATTACAATGGAACTTCATTGGACCCCCTGGAAATTTTCATCAAAGGAGGATTAACCAGCGTTCGTGAGGTGGCCAGAACTGGTCATGGACGCATTGGCGCCAGCCTGCGTGAAATCCCAACGGTAGCCGTCAATGAAACCGAAAAAATCCGTTCTCAGTTAGATGAAATTGGATTAGGCGGTATTCTTCTCATGGGCAAACCCAACCAATCCATGCTTGAATTCACGATTGAAGAGGGGAGAACCGGGCTTATCATCACAGGAGGATTGAATCCCACCGCTGCCATTGAAGAAGCGGGCATTCCCACGAGCAATTACGCTTTGTGCTCACTGGTTGATTTCAGCCAATTGATTCACTACAAAGAACTCGCTCACCAGGTTGAACGGGAAAAATTTTAATTTTTTCACGAAGGGTTGGGACTTGATGATCCTTCAAACTCAATGTTTGATAATTTGGAGCTCACTTCCAATAATGATGACCAAAAACATCATGGCTGATAATATACATGAAGTTAGCAGCGGATTACCCGGATTAGATAAGGTGCTACAAGGGATCATTCCTGGGGATAACGTCGTTTGGCAAGTCGACTCGATTGATTACTACCAGGAATTTATAACCCCTTTATACAACAATGCATTGTCCAAAGGACATCGCATTGTTTATTTCCGGTTTGCCAAACATTCTCCGCTGATTCCGGAGAATGTGGGCGCGGATATATACACATTCAGACCAGAAGATGGCTTCGAGGCATTTATCACCCACATCCACAATGTAATCTCCAGAAAAGGGCATGGCGGGTATTATGTTTTTGATTCTCTGTCCCAATTGGCTTTAGACTGCTACAGCGATCGCATGGTCGGTAATTTTTTCATGCTGACCTGTCCGTATATATTGCACTTGGAAGCAGTTGCGTATTTTGCCGTCTTAAGAAATTACCATTCATTTCACGCCGCCTCACCCATATCGGAAACCACCCAAATTCTGATCGATGTATATAACCACAACGAAAAATTGTACATTCATCCATTAAAAGTGTCACAAAGATATTCCCCAACGATTTATACACTCCATGCCTGGGAGGGTGATGAATTCATTCCCGTAACTCACAGCGCAGTTGCCACAGAGGTAATGGCTTCAGCCGCAGGATATGTTTTGGAAACAGCCAGTTATCAGATGGGTGTGTGGAACCGGATGTTTTTACAAGCCGAGGAAATCCTGGATGCCCACAGACAAGGTGAATGTTCCAAACAAAAAGTCGATGAGGTTTTCAATAAATTACTGCGAATGTCAATCACCCGCGAAGAACGATTACTTGATCTTGCCAGGCGGTATTTCGAACTGTCGGATATCCTGGAAATAAGAAAACGGATGAATGGCACCGGTTTTATCGGCGGGAAATCGGTGGGAATGCTGTTGGCCAGAGCCATCTTAACAAAAAAAGACTCGCGATGGGAAGAAAAACTGGAAGCGCACGATTCGTTTTATATCGGCTCGGATGTTTTTTATACGTACCTGGTCCTGAACGACTGCTGGTGGCTGCGTAAAAAACAAAAAGATCCCGCCACTTTTCTGGATGTAACCGAAGAAGCCCAGCAGCGCATCATGAATGGGACTTTCCCGAATTACATCATCAAACGATTCGAAGACATGCTGGATTATTTTGGACAATCGCCGATCATCGTCCGTTCCAGCAGTTTGATGGAAGATAACTTTGGCAACACCTTCGCCGGAAAATATGAAAGCGTCTTCTGCGCAAATCAATGTTCCAGGAAGAAACGGCTTGAAAATTTCATGAATGCTGTACGAATAATCTATGCAAGCAGCATGAGCGAGGAGGCTTTAACTTATCGAGAACGACGTGGATTGCTGGATCAGGACGAACAAATGGCCCTGCTGGTTCAACGGGTTTCGGGCGACTGGTATAACAACTTCTTTTATCCGCAAATCTCCGGTGTCGGCATCTCCTATAATCCTTATGCCTGGTCAAATAATATCGATCCGGAGGCGGGTGTCCTGCGAATTGTTTTCGGATTGGGAACTCGGGCTGTTGAACGTACAGACGACGATTACACACGCATTGTCGCCCTAAATAATCCAAACCTGCGTCCGGAATCCGGACGGGATGAAATCCGGCGTTACACCCAGCGAAAAGTTGATGTTCTCGACCAGGAAAGCAACCAGCAACTTGCCTGCTTTCTTGAAGACGTGGTAAAACAAAGTAAAGACCTGCCCTTTCATTATTTTTCTTCGCGGGATGAAGAACTTGAACAAATCGCCAGAGGCATCGGGAAAAAGGACATCTTTACCTCGAGTCTCTCTTTCCAAACAATTTTGAACCAAACCCCCTTGGTTCAAGATCTGCGAGATATCCTTCAAACACTGGAAGAAGCGTATGTGCACCCGGTTGATATCGAATTCACGGTTAATTTTTTTGATCTTGAAAACTACAAAATCAATCTGCTACAATGCCGTCCGGTTCAAAGGAAGGGCAGTAGTGCAATTGAGGAACCTTCCCATATCATCAAGGATGAAAATCTGCTCTTAAAGTCATCCGGTTCCGTTATCGGTCACAGCCGGGCTGAAAAAGTAGACCGCATAATTTATGTTGTATCATCGGTTTACGGTGAACTACCCATCAATGACCGCTATTCCATCGCACGGCTGATAGGGAAACTTACGCGTTTGGAGAGAGGTTCCGACAACAAAAAAGTCATGTTAATCGGGCCGGGGCGATGGGGCACATCAACTCCATCGTTGGGAATCCCCGTGTCCTTTGCCGAAATCAGTTCCGCTTCGATCATTTGTGAGATCGTCGAGATGCGAGAGAACCTTATTCCCGATGTCTCACTGGGGACGCATTTTTTCAGTAATCTTGTCGAATTGGACATGCTTTATATGGCCATTCATCCTCAAAAAGAAGAAAATTTTCTTAATCAACAATTGTTGTTAAGCTTCCCGAATCAATTGGAGAAACTTCTTCCGGATACCGACCATTATAAAGATGCCGTAAAGGTCATCGATTTTACAGATTCTGATGGTCATCCCCGATTTTTATTCAATGCGAATACATTAAAGCAGAAAGCGGTGGGGTATCTGGAATCATAAAGATGAAAGACTATTTCAAGTAACCAACCGCTTTTTGAGTGTGTGGATCAGCCAGTACGTTCATCAACTTACCTGGGCGGGCTAGATTTACATCGATAACCCGAACGTAGTCCTCATATTCTTTCGCGTCGGGGAAAAGGTCCTTGACCATATTGGGAGAATTATTGAAAAAATCAAAATTATATTCCGACTTCGGATCATCCGGATAAATGGGCAGGTAAATAATTTGTGCTTCCACTAAATCCTGGAAAAAGTGAGTACCGTAAGACACATCCGGAACCTGTCCCGATTCCTCTTGGGCTATTTCTCCCAAAACGGAGGTGTTATTGATCTCGGCATAACTAACATTCACACCTAAATTGATATTACTGGTTCCCCAGCGTCCGGGTCCCAGCATGATGCTTTTCCCCTCTTGAAATCTTGGATGAGCATTAATTCTGCCCACCACTCGGCCGAGAGATTTTTTGACCTCCGGATTTTTAATCGAGGAATAACCAACGGGATCGATAATTAAAATATAACGAATATCACTCACCACTCCGCCGCTGACAATCCGTTCCGACCTGAACAATACATTTTCTTTTGGAATATTATCCGGGATGCTGACCGGCTGTCCATCTGTACCTGGAACCCCCATGGGACGGCACTGTACAAGATTGATTCTCACCCGTTCTTTTGAATCGACAAATGCTGTAAATTCAGTATCGATAGCATGTCCATACGCTTTTTGCAGTTTCTCCAGCATTTCACCGATTATGTCAACCAATTTGGTGCGCTTGATAAGATTATTAAACGTTAATATATATTCCGTTTCATCACCTTCAAGAAAAGCAAAAATTGGATCCGATACATAGCCGTCTTGTAACGTGGAGACCAGCAAATATTGATTTGGATAATTGGCGTCTCCCAGAATTTCAGAGACGGGTAAAGTAACAAAAGCATTTTTCTCGAGATCGAGAAGGTCCACCTCCCGTTGCGAATATTTTACAACCTTGTCACCCACTTCGGGGCGAAGTTCAGGATGACTGACGGCTATCATCCGGGGATAATCTTGCCCAATCCGGTCAACCGCACGGGTTCCCAATCCAAAGACCAAGCGGATCATTCCTTGTTTAGGATCAATTCGGTTGGACCAGGCATATAGATTTTGTGAAAAAGCCACTCCCGCTAAATTGGGAAAAAAATAATGTTTATAGGGCATTCCTGAAACCCGCTGTACCAACAATGCCATTTGCTCATCATGCTCATCCAACCCCCTTTTTTTCCGGTACGAAAGCGCATCGGGATTCAATGCACTGGCATAAACCAGTTTAACCGCTCGGAGAAAGGCGGCCATTCGCTCTTCGGGAGAACCCTGATTGGTGCAGAATTCACTGCGGTACTTGCCAGCGAAGGCATTGCCGAAGCTGTCTTCCAGCAAACTGCTGGAACGCACGATGATCGGAGCCTGCCCAAAATATTCCAGCATGTTTTGAAACTGCTCCATAATATCGCGGGGGAAACTTCCCTCCATAAAACGGCGTTCCACTTCCTCAAACTCGTCATGGGAAATTTGAGAGCCTCGTGTCAGCTGCAGCCTTAACCGGAACAGATTGTTATTCACCAAAAAAGTAAAAAAGACATCCGAGCCAATATAAAAGGAGTCATGATCATCCATGATATCGGCAAAATCGAATTCACCAGGTTCCTGAAGCAGAATCCGCCTAGCAACCAGCATTCCAGCGGCTTTTCCCCCAATTTGGCCGGAACCGATGATCCGCTTGCGAATATGAAATAGGTCCTCAAGTAAAAAATACTTATCCACCAGCTGGGAGAATTCAGGATGCTCTCCAAGCATCATTCGGGACATTTCCTGTTTAAGAGAGATCACTTCGGATTTGGCCGACGTCAAGCACTTCCCGTCTTCATAATATTGAAGCAGTTTACGAAAGACCGATTCCCATGGGGCGATGGAGTCAGCTCCTGCCCGAAGAGGATCTTTCCGTGCGATGGAAGTGATCTCCGCAGCATCCCCGCTGTGATAGACCGGCAGTATCTCCTTTTCGGAAACGACATGAGGCAAAAACATTTGAGAAGAGTAACGATCCCAGACTTTCAAGGGATGGAAAAAACGCTTCCCCTTGGCCTGATAGACATTGATTAACACTTGAGTGGTATCGCGGATTCGAGCAACAACAGTATCGTCATGATTGCCAAGTATTAGTGCAAAGTAGGCCACAGTATCCAATTCAAATAGAAACGGACAGGTGACTTGAAAAAAATTGGCCAACAATTCATCCGTCGCCCATTCGTCCACCAGCGTTGATAAGTTATCGAAAACATAGAAGCATTTTCTTCCTTGTTCTTCGATAATACGGTGCACTTCACCGCTGAAATAATCAAATCCTGGACTGGGGTCCAACTCAATAATTTCCAGTTCCGGCTGAGCATCGAGAATGGGGGGATGACTGGCGAATCGTAGATAAACACAGTGAAATCCATCTTGCATGGCCTGTGCAACGAATGGTTGAACGAAAAATCTGTAATTGTCCAATTCGTCAATTTGCCAGACAACATTATCACCCAAGCGCAGCCCTTGCAGCACTTCATCCAGCGAAGAGATTCCACTGCAAATGATCTTGGATTCCATATTCTTTGTAGACATAATCCCGGCAACCTATCTTACAAAAATTCACTCACAATATAAATTATACGTCAAATCCATCCACGGCATTTCATGGCTTCGACAACCCGCATGACAGCCACGACGTAAGCCGCCCTGCGCATGTTGATTTTAAATCTCGTGGAGGTATTCAAAACCGCCCGGTAAGACGAGGTGATTTTTTTATCCAAACGGTTATGGATCATCTCTTTATCCCAATAATACATATACGCATTCTGCACCATTTCGAAATAAGAAACAGTGACTCCGCCTGCGTTACACAGGAAATCGGGAATTTGATGCACTCCCTTTTTGAATAGAATATCATCCGCTTCGGGCGTTGTCGGCCCATTGGATAATTCAGCGAGGATCTTGGCTTTGACGTTAGTGGCATTAACATCGGTAATTACATTTTCAAGCGCGGCGGGTATGAGAATATCCACATCGAGTTCAAGTAATTCTTCATTGTTTATAGGTTGGGAGTTCGGTAAATCGACAACCGAACCGGTCATCGATTTATGCTTACGTACGGCTTCCGCATCCAGACCTTCCCGGTTTAATATTCCACCTCGAGTGTCACTCACAGCCACTACTCGGCAGCCCAAAATATTCGAACAGAGCAGAGAAACGAAATAGCCGGCATTGCCGTAGCCTTGAACGGCCACTGTGGCATGTGAAAGGTCCAATCCACAATAATCCGCTGCTTCGCGAATAGCGTATATACCACCCCGGGCAGCGGCATCCGCCCTTCCTACGGAGCCACCAATCGCGACCGGCTTCCCGGTGATAACACCGAACTGGTTGTCTCGGTTGATTTTGAAGAATTCATCCATCATCCAGGCCATGACTTGCGGATCAGTATATACATCCGGAGCAGGAATGTCTTTATCGGGACCAAGATGATCACACAATTTGTCAATATAGATACGGCTGAGACGTTCCAATTCATTTCTCGACATTTCTTTAGGGCTGCACATAATTCCGCCACCGGCTCCACCTAACGGCAGATCGAGCAGCGAGCATTTCCAGGTCATCCAGGCCGCCTGCGCCCGAACATTATCAATCGTTTTATCCGGATGAAATCGAATGCCGCCTTTTGTCGGTCCTTTGGCATTGTTGTAGTGAACCCGAAATCCTTGAAAGACTCTCAAAGAACCGTCATCCATCCTCACCGGCAGCGAGATATGAATTTCGCGCATGGGAGATCTCAATAAGGCATGCACACCGGGATCCAGTTTGAGTATTTCAACACATTCATCCAACTGCTTCTGGGCGATCTCAAAAGAGGTCAATTCTACCATGTATAATCCTCCGTACCGTTTCAAATCATAGCCTGACAAAGGGTGGCTGGGGATTGTCTCAAAACTATATCAGATAACGAAGTAGTGCACCATAAGTCAATCCGCCGCGGCGGACGCAGGTTTACCCCTACCATATGTAGGTTTAGACCCAATGCCATTGAATTAAGGATTCTTACGCCCCTTCAGGGCTTTTGGGTTATTATAATTTGTCCCCAGGGCGATTGCCCTGGGCTATCATATCTAACCCTTTCAGGGTGAAAAACTATCATATCGAATCCTTTCAGGGTGAAAAACACTATTAAATTAGTTCAGTAAATGACATTGGGATTAGGCCTACGGATCTAACCTGTTTTGAGATAATCTCCCAAGAAAGCCCGGATTTATTTGACCGATTAATTCCTATCGCTGACGAATGTTTTAGCAGGACGCCAGTAAAATTCTTCATCGGAAAGGAGTTTGTTAAAAGATTCTATATCATTCAAACGGTCTGCTTCATCCTGCTGGATATAATCTGGAATACGGCCGGACGCCATTTGACCTATTGTGTTGGGACGCCAAATTTCTTCATACATTGAGAATAACTCATATTCTGCTTGAATGGCTGCAATCTGCGGTTTTAGTAAATAATTACCTTTTCCGGCTTTGGGGAGAGCTGTTCCCAGATATTCTTGCTGCAGCTGCTCAAAACGAAGATGGATCAGCCAGGAACAGGCCTTTTTCGCTTCGGCATGGTGTCCTTTATCACAATACCCAAAAGCGGTCTTGTACATATCCAAACCTAGATCGCGGCCGCCGGGGCCAATGTTTTCGATTATCTTTTCAGCATTCAGCTTGCATAATTGGCTGGCTTCATTTACTTTTCCCTGCTCACAATACACCAAGGCCAGAAAATACCGGCTTAAGCAATTCAGATTCTGATCAACCGTGGGGTATTTGGAAAAAGAAGCTTTTTCTTCAATTTGAAGAGCGTGCTGCAACACCCGCTCCGCCTCCTCATACTTATTCCAGAAATGATAGAGCAATCCCAAATCGGTCAAATGTTTGGCCATCGTCAAGGATTTCGGGCCATCAAGGTTGCTTTCAAGGGAAACCGCCTGCTTAAGGAAAGTTTCCGCTTTCTCATATTCTCCAACAGCCAGATAGAAAACGGCCAAAATTTTAGACTGCTGAAGTGTATAATTGTTCGGTAGTTTTTGTAATTCTACTTCCTGCAGGGCGGATTTATAGAAGCGTTCGGCTTCTGCATAATCGCCCTCTTTTATTTTTTTTTCTCCAGACTTTCGCAATTGCATCATGGCAGCATAATTCATTGTAAATAGCTCCTTTCCCGGCTCGTCATTCACGGGAAAAAAAAGATGAATCAGACATTTAATAAGAATTGTTTACAAATCGCACTCGATCCCTGTTAATTAACATAAATATTGTTATCGCAAATCCAAATAATCGCAATGCTTTCAATGCAGTAAGGATGATTCCAATGCAGAATTAATCCACCAATTGAAACTATTCCCAAAATTTTTGTTTTAGGTGTAGATTAATCCCTTATTGTTTAGGTATACTTATAGGCGGGACGCCCGGTGTGTGCAGGCGGGACGCCTGCGCTGCCCCCCCTTTCGTGGGTAGAATAAGCGTCCCCGCTTGCAATTCGTGGCACCCTGATGATTTAATACCAAAGAAGGTTTAATAAAATCGATTCCAAAAAAGAAGGCTAATTGTGGCACGACAAGAACATTTGGCAGTCCTTATGAAAGGAATTGGCGCATGGAATGATTGGCGTAAAAATCATCCCGGCATTTCACCCGATTTAAGTAAAGCCAACCTTCGGGGAGCCA
>CAZXSQ010000177.1:3074-12214 GCA_964643335.1 uncultured bacterium | reverse complement strand
TGTCCAGTGGATATTATGCGAAACACACTGGGCGTTGGCCCCTGTCAATACATTTTGGATGTTGAAGGATTGGCTGAAGGATCACATCCCACTCCCGGCCAGGTAACAAAATGGATAGAAAAACAATTCGAAAGAAATAGAGCGAAACGATATGAAGAACAAATTCGCAAACAATTAGGTGCAATGGTGGACTTGATCGGCCAAACAGAAAAACGTGTTGATCGCTATAGAGATTTAGCGCAGGAACTCAATGAACTATATGGCGAAGAAAAACAAAACAATCAAGAGATGATCAAGGTATTAAGTAAGTTCAGTTCAGATGTGGACCTGCTGATAGAAATGATTGGAACAGAAAAAGAAGCCGAACAACGGATCGATCAATCCTCAAACCTGGCCCAAAACATCATATCACTCATCGGCAAAGACGATACATTTCAAACGTGCCAAAAACTATGTGCACAACTAAGATCGATTGGAACACAGCAGGATTACATTTTAGCAAAATGCAGGATGTCCCTGCGATGGATAAAACAACAATGCCTTATGATGTCAGAGAAATATCCACAAAAGACCAGGTTATTCAATGACCTGCTAAATCGCCTTGATACTGTTCTTGGACAATAGGGGAGCATTATGCATTTTACAAAAATTGGTATTAATTTATTAATTGGCTTCATCATGGTGATAACAGCACATTCTGCAGATCAACCTCCCTTCACCTATATATACGATACAAATAATAAAACATCCGTTGCAGATTGGACACGATTGGATGAGGAGGTAACTGACCATCAATTCCAAGGCGATGTGGTTTTGATGAATAACAAGTTGTCAGTAGTTTTGCAACAAGGAAACACAAACATCGAGCTGTTTTCACAAACGTCTGAAGGACGGGTAAAACGTGCTGCACTGTCTCCATCCGGCAATGGTAAACCATCAAGACTTTCATCGGTAAAAATCAATGAAAACAATCCTAGCACAGTTTCAGTTAATGTATCATTTAAATCCAACAGTAATAAAAAGCAGACATTAAGTTTGGAATTGAAGATGGGACAGGTTTTCATCAACACCAAACCCATATCCAATATCGATAACCTTTATATCAAAGCAAAAAGCCGATTCGCTCTCCTCCCCGATTTTTTTGCTGACGATATCGTCATCGATGCGCAACAACTTCCTGTATCGCAAGCCGAACTGCCCAGCGGGAATTTCCTGATCCAAATGCTGGGTGAAGGCGAATCGATTCTGATGAGTGTTTGCAATACCATTGAGCAGGATATCAGAATCTCACTTTCCAGTGATGGCCTAAACAGAGTCATCAATTCCGCCGAAATTCACTATGGCAAGAACGGTGAAATATGGTTAGCGGTTTTGGATGAACCGGGAATCTGGCATAAAAGTGACATTGAAAAAAAGGATACCGATAAGATCATCCAACTCGGCTGGGACATACCGTTCCCTGCTTTATGGCGTATCGACTGGCAGCGCTCCAATAGACTGACCGATAGCTGGGAATTCTTGGAACAAAAACCTGACGGTACATATCACAAACATGGCTGGATGGGCAATAACGCTGCGTACGGTCAGGAAGACTGGCTGCGGGTTGTCAATCGCAAACGGTGGACAACCGTGCTGGGGTTGTTTGAATACCCCTGCTGGATTGATAAAAACGGCGATCCCTATATCCAGCCGTTGAAAAACAGGGCAGTTCAATTTGAAGGCCCAGCCATTATATATCCAATCAATCGAATTGAAGATACACCGTTGGATAAATATACAATCGTCGATATAGTCAGAGAAACACTCGGTGTCGGTCCTTGTCAATACATTCTGGATTTGGAGGGACAGCAAAAAAGTTACAAAGGCATTCCCACGTGTGACGCGAGGGATATTTTGAATGAGATTTACACCAAAAAAATTCAGAAACAAAGTGAAGAAAAAATAGAGAAAACGCTTACCGATGTCATTGCTTTTATCAAACATATTCGCTCTCGAATCGAGGAGTACATTGATTTCGGCCATGAAATGAAAGCGTATCTCAAGCAACAAAAGAAAAAGCATCCGGAAATGTCCGATTTCCTGAGCGAGATGGAAGACCTCGTTGAACAGATCGACGAACGGGTGGAACGGCGGCAAGATAAAATTAAAACACCCGAATACGCTGAAAGCCTGGCGAATAAATTCCGCAATACTCTGATTGGATATGAGGGAGAAGACGCATTGGAGAAGTGCAAAGAAATAACGGCTGGCTTTGTCCAAATTGGCGGCCATCAAGATGAACTTGTGGGTGAGTGCCGCATGGCCGTCAAACTTTTGCGGCAGCGCGCAGGTTTGGCAATGGCGGTTGATCCAACAGTTTCGGGAGTGGCACAGGAAATACGGAATCGCACCCAACAGATACTGCGCAAACCAACCAGTTATGAGGCCCCCCGGCATTAATAGATCTAAACAGGAGTACATTACATGAGCATGAAGAAAAGTCATTATCAATTGGCAGCACTTGTTATAACCATTACATTGTTGACCTTTTGCGGTGGCGATCAATCAAACGATACATCTTCACAAACAAGCGAAGTGAAAGAAATCACCACCAAGACAGGAATCACGATGGTTCATATTCCCGCCGGTGAGTTTGTCATGGGATATTCAGACGGAGAAGTGGATGAACGACCTGAACACAAAGTCAAAATTAACGCTTTTTATATGGATAAATATGAGGTGACTCAGGAATCTTATCAGAATCTAACAGGCCGCAACACCTCCAAATCAAAAGGCTCCAATAAACCGGTTGAGCAACTCAGCTGGCTTGCAGCGGCTAAATACTGCAACATGCGATCCCTGCGGGAAGGGCTTGAACCTTGTTATCAGCTGGAACCTGTTCAATGTAATTTCGAAGCAAACGGATATCGGCTGCCGACGGAGGCGGAATGGGAATACGCCTGCCGCGCCGGAACAAGCACAGCATACTTTTACGGCATCGACCCCGCCAAACTTTCCCGGTATGCCTGGTTCGGAGACAATTCCAACAACACCACCCATCCGGTTGGTATGAAAGCCCCGAACCCATGGGGACTGTTCGACATGTACGGAAACGTCTGGGAATGGTGCAACGATTATTACAGCGAAAACTACTATCAACAAAGCCCCAACGAAAATCCAACCGGCCCCAATGAAGGAGAAGAATGTGTTCTACGCGGAGGTGGCTTCAACAGCACAGACGATTACTGCCGGTCATCCACCCGCTACAGTGAACCTCCCGGCTTAGCCGACACCTGCTTCGGCTACGAAGCCTACGGCTTCCGCTGCGTCCGAACAGCAGAAATTAAGAAGCAGGACACCATAGATGGTTAGCGATGGTGATTCGAGTTCTTATTGAACAGGAATATAAATAGGATCTTTTGAAACAGGTACAATTACTTTTCCATTTTTTGGCTTCAAACTGATGGATTCTCCAAGCATGGATGTGGCTGTGGTTTTCAATATCGGTTCATTTATAGCCAGATCATGAGAATCGCCTGTGGTCCAAGCCACCAAAACGCTTTTATTCGCATGACCGAACAAGGCCAGGTAATCCGTTTCTTTTTCTGTTTGGACGCGCCTGATGAACTGCATTTGGTTCAATTGGGTATTGAATACAGAGGCGGCTCGGTAGGCTTCTTTCGGGTTGTAATCAAAAAAGACAATTCCAAAATTGTGTTCACGCTCGTTTGGATCCTGCCCGTCATCATGCCAGTCATACCAGATGCTTGTTCGTACTCCAGCGATGAAATTTGTCAGGAATTCACGAATGACCAGCCTGGCCTGCCGGTGTTCATCCACGGGAAACCTATCGGAATCATAAAGTGTATAGCCCCACTCACCGGATAAGATCGGAATCCATCTGCCTTCTCCATACCGGCGTATCAATTGCTTCAAGGATTTATAATCCTTCAATGCCGTTTCAGGGATCTTGCCGCGATAAGGATGAACACTTACGGCATCAATCCAGTTCAATAATCCTTTTTTGAAGCAGGCTTCAAGAAATTCAAGAGGGATACGCGATGTTGCAGGTGCAGCGATTGTGCAATCCGGATCGACTTTACGCATGGCCTTTGCGGCGTGTTCGACTAAGGTGACATAATCTTCGGCGCTGGGTTGATCTTCCCAGAATTTTTCAATATTCGGTTCATTCCATATTTCCCAAATGATGGGGCCTGGTTTCAAGGTTTTTACCGCTTCAGCGGCGAATGCGGCAAAGGCTATACGACCCTCTTTGGTAATAACCGAACGATTTTCTTCATAAAGGCGGTTGCTGTAATCCAGTATATAAAGCGGCCGGATACTTCGATCATACAAAGCTTTGGTTAGATGCTCATAACCACTGAAATCGTAATTTCCTTTTGTCCTTTCAACCGCTGCCCACGTCAAATCCATACGGATCATATCGAAACCTGCGTCTTTGATCATATCCAATTCCATTGCGCGAGGCTCAACGAAGTGAATATTAACCCCTAAACAATCAGGTACTCTAAAAGGTGGTAGTGAATCGGTTGAAGCAAATAGTGAAGCGTTAAAGCCAAAAAATAAAGTCAAGAAAAAAACAAAAAATCGCATAGTGGACTCCTTCATCAATTGTTTTCTAATGAATAAATAATAAATCAGATGTGACATATTGCGAAGGCAATCACACAGGATTGCCCTTACAAATGTAGGGGTAGACCTATGTGTCTAACCCCTTATTGAGACAACCCCACAAAGATATTACTGAGGAGCAAATTCCGCTCTATAATCTGGAAAAGTCAATATATTGGAGTTGAAAATGAAACAATTTCATCGAAGAGATTTTCTAGTGAGTATGATTGCTGGCGGATTAGCACTACAGGGGTATTCTGCTGAAAAGAAGAGGCTTATAGAAGACATCGATGTTTCAGTTATCTGGAATGGCCGTGAAGGTGGAACAACATGGTTTCATCCCCGCGCCTGTATGATACCCACTCAACCGAACCCGGTTGCACTCATGACCTGCCAATCCATCACCGGTTCGGATGTATTTGGGCAGGTGCATTGGTCGATCTCTAAGGATTTGGGGAAGAGTTGGTCACAGCCGGAACCAATTCAATCCCTCGCGCGCCATCCCATTGACGGTGGTTTGGAGGAGGGTGTTTGTGACGTTGTTCCGCAATATCATGCCAAGACGGGAGTCGTCCTAGCCATTGGTCATAATGTATACTACAAAAATGGAGTGTTGACCCGTCCAAGTGAACAGCGGTATCCCGTTTATGTAATACGTTCGGCAGATGGTAATTGGTCTGAGCGCAAAAAACTGGAGTGGAACGATCCCCGGGCAGAAGCCATGTACACCTGTGGATGTTCGCAGCGCATCATTCTCGGCAATGGAGATATTCTTATACCGCTTTCCTTTATGCCCTATGGCCGTAATGACCGGTCGGTTACGTCTGTACGCTGTTCTTTCGACGGTGAGACACTAAAAATTCTGGAAAGCGGAAATGAATTGCGCTTACGGGTTAAGCGTGGTTTACTGGAACCTTCGCTGGTTAATTATGCTGGTAAGTACTTTGTTACTATCCGGGCCGAGGACGGTCATGGATACGTTAGTACATCGGATGACGGTCTTCATTGGAAGGAAAAACGTCCCTGGTGCTGGGATGATGGTGAACCTTTGACCATGTCGACCACGCAGCAGCATTGGATGCCCCATAGCAACGGTTTGTTTCTGGTCTACACGAGAAGAGCAGAACATAATGTAAACGTTTTTCGCTGGCGTGCCCCGCTCTACTTAGCGCAAGTGGATCCTAAAAAGTTATGCCTGATTCGGGAAAGCGAGCGCGTCGTTTTCCCACTCATCGGTGACGGGATCGATGATCCCAAGCACGTAGCACGAATGGGCAATTTTCATGTGACCACGGCCACGCCGGATCAATCCTGGGTAACGGTCGGTGAGACGCTACCCCATGATGACTGGCGCGGCAACACACTTCTTGGCCGGATCACCTGGGTGAGAAAGAATGAGTTAGTTCTTTGAAATGTTTCAAGGGGGATATTTTGGCATCTGACCAAAATCAACACGATTGGAAACAGTATCTTCCATTATTGATTATTCTTTTAGTCGCGGTGGGGATCCGCTTTTTTACCATCGGTTATGGCACCAATGTGGACGAAGGCGATTATTTGATACAGGGAAGGGAACTGTCTCACGGTTATTGGCCTTATCGTGATGTGCACTTGAACAAACCTCCTTTAGTGACGTTCTTGGGGTATCCCTTTTTTCTTATTTCTGAAATACCGATTATTCCCGTACGTGTCTTTATGATTTTATTGAGCACATCGTCCATTTTGGCATTATGGCTTCTTGGACGAAAATTGTTCGATGAAGTTACCGGTCTGGTGGCCGCTGCCTGGTTGGCGTTGGAGCCTTTTTCCGCTATTTGGGCGAAATATTTACACGTTTCCACTCTGACACCAATTCTTACTTTATGGACCCTGAGCCTACTGGTTTATGGTCTGAAAAAGAATAAGGTTTTAAGCATTCTGCTAGCAGGTTTTTTCTCTTCTCTGTGCCTGCTCAATAAACAAACGGGGATTATTGTCTTACCCATAGCAGTTTTAATCTTTTTTCTATACCAAAGAAAAGATCGCTGTTGGCAGAAGCTTGCATATTTCTGCGGTGGCCTTTTTCCACTGCCTCTATTATTAGTTGTGATGTTATCAGTGATGGGAATTTGGAGTGAATTTTTATATAACGTTTTTTATGGGAATCTCGCCATGGCTGGTTTTTTTCACTATACCCTTCTTGAACGTTGGTATGAATTTCGGGCGGTTGCTTTTTTAAATCCTCTAGCGTGGTGGATGGTTGTTCCGGGAGTCGCTGCTGCTTTTTTCCGGCAATGGCGTGGTGCTGTAGTTTTGTTATTATGGCTGGTTTTAGAAGTCTGGGTGAATTTGTTTGCACTCAGCCATGTCTGGCAGCATTATATTCTTGCAATTATGCCACCGGCTTATCTGTTTTCAGGTGTTTTTATTTCTTTTGTCTTAAAGTATGCAGGGCGTGTTGTTCCTTCAGTACGCTTACCCAATACAATTGGTCTTGTTATTGTGCTTTTATGCACGATACCCTTCTGGCCGCGTGCCAATTGGTCTTATCCGAATATTACATTGGAAGACGAACGGGCGTTCGCTGCATTTATTGAACGCAATTCATCAACTGACTATTTGTTGTGTTTCGTGAATTCGATTTTTTATATCTGGACCGATAGCAAAATCCCTCCCTCCGTGCGTGGAGATGGACTTGAACGCATTCCACCTTTCATGAACACGGCTGGACGAAAATATTTGACACTCGAAGAGATGAAAAAATCTGTGGCGCTATGGGAAACGCTGCCTATGGATTTTTGCCTGATGTATGAAAAATATTATCATCAGATTTTTGTAGAGCAGGATCCGCACCTTGAGCCGGTAAGAATTTTTTTGGAAAGCAAGTTTGAGCAAACGCAATTCATCAAAAGCAAACCCACCTATTATGCCCGCATGATTTGCTTTAAACGAAAATCCTGAAACCTGGGAGCGCGGGCATCCTGCCCGCATCACGGTGGCACAGGCGTCCCCGCCTGTGCCGTTCCGCATTTTTATGAAAATATCTTTTTAAGATTTTCAACATAGGGCGGATACACCACACCCTTCTCTGTCATAATCCCAGTAACATATTCATGCGGTGTCACATCAAATGCCGGATTGTATACCTTGATACCATCCGGAGCCGTCTGAAACCCGAAACCGTGGGTTATTTCTTCAGATGCGCGTTCTTCTATCGGTATTTTCGAACCGTCGCTGAGAGACATATCGATAGAGGATGTTGGGGCGGCGACATAGAACGGAATCCCGTGCGCTTTCGCCAATATGGCGACTCCATACGTCCCGATTTTGTTCGCTACATCACCGTTGGCGGCAGTTCGGTCAGTACCGACGATGACTGCTTGCACCCAGCCTTTGGCCATAACAGTGGCTGCCATATTGTCGCAAATCAGCGTAACAGGAATATTTTCTTCCTGGAGTTCCCAACTGGTTAAGCGTGCACCTTGCAGAAGAGGTCGGGTTTCGTCTGAGAAAACATGAATTTTCTTTCCATGTTCATTGGCAACATAAACCGGTGCCAAAGCGGTTCCATAGCAAGCGGTCGCCAATCCTCCGGCGTTGCAGTGAGTCAATACACCATCGCCGTCATTCAACAATTTTGCTCCGAATTCCCCAATGGCTCTACACACGGCTGTGTCTTCCTCAATCATGCGGACGGCTTCGTCAAATATCAACTGCTTGAGTTGTGGGATTGGGCGGGAGTTATTTTCTTGCACCAGGCGCTTGATTCGCTCCAGTGCCCAAAAAAGATTGACTGCAGTCGGCCGGGCAGTAGCCAGATAATCCGCCGCTTTCTGTAGATCTTTCCAAAACGTTTCAAAATCCTGGGCGGTGGAATCTTTTACACCGAGATAGGTACCGAAAGCAGCGCCAATGCCGATAGCAGGCGCCCCGCGAATTCGCAGCACCTTGATAGCCTCCCACATTTCTTCAATTGTGTGAATCGTAATATACACTTTCTTTAACGGGAGGAGAGTCTGGTCTATCATTTTGACTTGTCCATCCTGGACAGTTATCGTATCGACTGGCATGGTGGTGACCTCTTTCATTGAATTGGGGGCTAAAATTTCAGGTGAACCCTTTTAAATAAACAAAATTGAAAATTAAAACTTTCCGGTTAAATTATAACCGCATCAGATTTTTTTAAGTGAGGAAGTTAGCATTGAAATCCAACTTGAGCAACTGTTCGGATAATCCATTCAGACACATCGATGCTATTTACACGCGAAATGGATTAATTTCATTTTTGCAAAGCAGTGAGATTCATTTATCGCATGCACTAGGACAACATTTTTTATTGAACCGAAAACAACTCGAGTCCATATTGAACGCTGCTGGTGTTCCTTCTGATGGAAATATTATTGAAATCGGTCCTGGAATTGGCCATTTGACCTGGCTTCTATTACAAAGAGGACTTTCTGTTACCGCGATTGAGAAAGACAGAAGCTTTGCGAGAGAATTGTTAAAGCTTATGGACAAGATTAAAGCGTCTGCTGAACAGATGCAATATG
>CAZXSQ010000177.1:0-3064 GCA_964643335.1 uncultured bacterium | reverse complement strand
CTAAAAGTTATTGTTGAAGATACTTTGAGTGTAGATTTTGCCCAAATAGCGCAAGAAAATGGTGTTCATGATGTTATCGGAAATCTTCCTTACAACGTATCGGTTCCAATTATTTTCAAACTGGCTTATTGTGATTACCGGTTCAATCATCTTTGGTTTATGGTTCAAAAAGAAGTGGGCAACCGCATTTTGGCTATGCCTGGAACCAAGGATTATGGGCGGCTTTCTATCGTGTTGAAATATCTTTTTAATATAAGAAAAGTACGGTCAATTCATCCTGGCGCCTTTTTCCCTCCACCAAAAGTCGAATCGGCATTTCTTGAATTCACCCCTAAAAAAGAAACGGATTTACAGTTTACAAAAAGGTTTCTCGAGCGGGTGGTTCAAATAGGATTCCAACATCGGCGTAAAAAGATGAGGAATCAGATGAAGGGAGCCATTGTTGAACGACGAGTGTTTGATGAAGCGTTCTTAGCGGAGGCAGAAAAGTCATTCAATCTCGACCAAAGAGCAGAAGAATGGGATATTGAAACATGGATACGCTTCGCCGAGTTTGTTCGCAATCAAAAAAACATTCCATGTAGTTCATGACGTTATCATGGTTCGTCTGGATTTATTCTGAGGAAGAAATTATACTTTTTAACTATTGTAAATTAATAAAGGTATTAGATATTTGGGGTGAACAATGAGAAGACGCTTCCTGCGCGACAAGGTATTGGATGAGTTGATAGAAGAAGTCCAAAACATTCTTGCCAACATTCCTCAGAACAATCAAGCGACTGAAAATTTGTTTCATTATATCAATTCATTGGTCATTACCTACAAAACGGCAAAAGTGACTTTGGAAAGAATAGAAGAATCAATCGAAATCGCCCGAAAGCATGATCCGACCGGTGAAATTTGCAGTCCACTTGTGGAAGCGGCCTCACATATTCAAACACAAATTATTAGTCTGCATGAAGGCTTGTGGTACAAAACCAGTTCTTATTTTGATGAACAGGGGATGTCTTACGAGAATTTCGAAAACTACTTCAAAGAACGTTTTCAAATAACTTGATCCCGCTATTTCATCCTAACAGCAGCGTATAGAGGAGCCAGAATAATACCTCCAGAAGTGCTCGATTCCATTAAAGGAGAATTTGATTCATGAAATCTCGCGAGATTCTACTCGGGCATAGTCCCGATTCGGACGATGCTTTTATGTTTTATGCTTTGGCCAAGAATAAAATCGATACGGGGAATTTGACGTTCAAACATATACTGCAAGACATCGAAACATTGAATCACCGTGCTGCGGTGGGTGAATTGGATGTCACAGCAATTTCGGTCCATGCCTATCCCTATGTCAAAGATCAATATGCGCTTCTTACGGCAGGAAGCAGTATGGGAGACGGATATGGTCCTATTGTTGTTGCCCGGAAAAAAATGAGTATAGATGAGTTGAAAGAGAAAACTATTGCTATCCCCGGAAAACTCACTTCCGCTTATCTTGCTTTGAGATTATGCATGGGGGATTTTAACTACGATATCGTACCTTTTGACCAGATTATTCCCGCCATTGTTGGAGGCCGGGTGGAAGCCGGTTTAATTATCCATGAGGGGCAACTGCTTTACAGCCGCAAAGGATTGGAAAAGATTATTGATCTGGGCGAATGGTGGTCGCAAGAAACAGGAGGATTGCCTCTTCCCTTGGGAGCCAACGCCATTCGGAAAGATTTAGGGCAGGAATTAATGGATAAAATCGCCCCTCTCATGCGGCAAACCATTGAATACAGCCTGAATCATCGTGAAGAAGCATTGGATTATGCCATGCAGTTCGCGCAGGATTTGCCAGTTGATTTTGCGAACAAATTTGTGGGGATGTATGTCAATGAGCTGACATTGAATCTCGGTGAACGGGGAAAGCAAGCCTATCGGGAATTTCTTTCACGAGGCTATCAGAAGGGCATTATTACCTATCAGTGTGAACCGGAATTCATTGATTGTGGGTAATGTTACATCCCGATCTTTTTTCCCTCAATGTCTTATAGATTTTAATCATCCAATCGGTATCTGACCGGACAGTTTTTACAGAACCCGGATCGGGTCTGATTGTTTTAATGAACTCGGGAGATTCAATGCACCGCATGAGACAATTTTTCAAATCGTCCGCATTTCCTACCTCAAACAACAATCCATTTTTTTCATGCTCAACCAAATTCGCCATCCCCCCTAAACGAGAGGTGATGACCGGTACGCCGGCTAAAAAGGCTTCATGTATTGTTATCGGTGAATTTTCAAACCAAATGGAAGGGATGACAAGTACATCCGTCGAATCAAGAATTTTGGGGATTTCACTATTCTCTATTCGTCCTTTCAATGTGATTCCCGGATGGGCAATCATGGATTGTATTCGAGAGACATATCCGGTGAATTCATTGATACTCCCGTAAACATTCAATTTGGCTTTTCCGTGAGGAAGCCGATTAAAAGCTTCAATCAGTACATGCAATCCCTTGTGTTCAACCAACGTACCGACATAGGTAAACCGAATCGGCAGGGAAGGCGTACTTTTTGTAAATGGGTGATTCAAGGAAGCGATACCATAATCGGAAAAGACGATTTTCTCAGCAGGCATACCATACTCAATGAACTTATCCCGCAAAAAAGGCGAAGGCGCCACAAAAAGATCCACCTGGTTAAACAAACGCAGCGTATACTCTTTACGTTGATCCACTTTTCTTTTTAAGCGATTCTTTTGCAGTTTCCCAAGCAGGGATTCGGAAAAAAAACGAAATCGATCAGTCAGGCTGGGTTGAAACGGTTCACTGGATGATCCGGTAATCTTAACATCCGCCCAACTGGATGCACAATGGACGTTGTCCCCGTTAGGTTGAGCCGTAGTCTTAAATACAAACTCATGTTTTCCTGGGCCGAATTCGCTCAATGAGAGTGACGCTTCATGCCAGCCTTGGTCTTCGCTGCGTTCTTTGGGATTCAGGAAGCGTTTAAAAATATTTTTACCGTCACAGAGTACTTGAAACAGTACTCCATCTCCGGATTGATCATATGTAGATGGATCCAT
>CAZXSQ010000176.1:8394-12240 GCA_964643335.1 uncultured bacterium | reverse complement strand
TCCGAGGTGGAATAAACGGATAAGAATAAATTTGCCCATGAGGATGCGGCATGGTTACCCCAATCACTTCGCCTTTGTTCTCAAAAATATAACAATATTTCACATACTCTTTGGAACTCATTTCAGCGGTTCGGGCTTTCCATAAATTAAACAATTTCATCAAGTGATCATCGGATAGTTGAGTGATGGAGCCGTAATGGTTTGGAGAATACAAAACCACATCGCAATGCCCAAATGCCGGTTTTGTCTGATATAAATTATTGCTTGTGTAACTTGGATCTGGTGGATTCGGTTCCAAATGAGGGAAATCATTTTGATATAAGTAGACATCGTATTCATCAGGCACTTTTCTCGACCCCGGGCAAAAAGGGCACCAGTCTTTGGGCATCTGTGGGCGATGGTGCCTCTGGGCACTGACCATGACCCAGGTTCCAAGTTGTGGATTTTTACGGAGTTCTGTCATGTTACTCTATCTATAACGCTGTCTTTTTTTATGTCTCGTGATAGACTAGCATTTAAAGCAGGAAAAAGGTTAGGTGCAAGTGATATGAATGATAAAAATACAGAAACGTCTCATGGCCGCCGTCTAAATCCGGCTGAATTGGAGATCGATCTTTTTTGTAAAGGAATTCGAATTCATGCATCCTGCGATTTGGAACATGATGCGCGTGTTTTTGCCAAAGCCCGTGCAGGATTGGGCAGCGGTTTAGAAATTTATATTCCAGGAAAAAGAAAAATATGGCTGAATGTCCCCGTCCTAGAAGGTTTTGCACAAAAAAGCCCATACGAACTGCATTTCAGAAACGATAAATATATCGTTTACCACTCAATCGATAAAGAAGAGTATGAAGTGTGTTTACCCCATGCACCGGAATGGTACTTTCGTAATACGTCCACCGGTGTTCCGATGCGCGAAATTGGAGTTTTGCAAGGAACTTATTTGGGAATTTATCTCGGTGATGTTTGTTCCTTCTGGAAACACTCTCCTCGTGAAAACTGTAAGTTTTGTGCTACTGGTTTGAATGTAGGAACCGCGGGGGGAGACAAAGCCTCAAAAGCTGTTGAAGAGGTGGTTGAAGTAGCCAGAGCGGCCAAAGAGGAATCAGGTGTGACATTTGTTCACTTTAACACGGGATTTCAGAACTATAAAGGATTGGATTTATGTGCGCCCTTTGTCAAAGCGATCAAAGAAGAGGTTGGTGCATTGGTTGGTGTGCAAGCCATTCCTTCGACTGATATGTGGAAGTATGATTGGCTGATTGACTGTGGCACCGATCATTTCTCCTTTTGTTATGAATTACACAACCCTGAATATTTTGCTAAATATCTTCCGGGGAAACAAAAACATATAGGGCAGGATACTTTCTTTAAGGCGATGGAATATACCAGCCGGAAAATGGGGAAGGGAAGAGTCTCCGGAGAAATCATCGCCGGAATCGAACCAATCCCCGATACTCTGCAGGCAATAGATTACATAACCCGCATCGGTGCATTTCCAACCGTCTGCATCTTTCGGCCTGTCAAAGGCTCTGATATGGAAGACTGGCCTTCTCCGTCTTATGGCGATATGGTCACGGTTTTTAGAAAAGTGTATGAAGGATGCATGAAAAACGGCGTTCCTGTCGGCTTAACTCCGAACATTGAGGTCAGCCTGGTTGTGCAGCCGACTGATGCTGAATATCTTATCGACCCCTCTCTGCAATATTATCTCTATAAAGCCAAACTGGCTCTTTTAAAACCTATTGTCGGAATGATTTTTCAAAGGGCTATTCAACCTCGAAAAATTCATGCAGATGCCCAGAATCCTCCCGTTCCTGAATCACACGGCCGGCAAGCGGCTTAATTTTGTTACTCGAGTAATAAAACATGAGCGAAAAACAGATTCGTAACAGAGTTGCCATCGTCATTGTTCAAAATGATCAAATTCTTTTAGTTCAGCATGAAAAGTATGGAAAAAAATATTGGTTGATTCCTGGCGGAGGTGTGGATTATGGAGAAACATTGGCCCAAGCGGGACAAAGAGAACTGAAAGAAGAAACCGGACTGGACGTTGAGGTAGGTGAATTGTTATTTATTTCCGAGTCGATTCCACCCGATTACCATCGCCATGTAATCAATTATTATTTTGAAGGTAGAATTACACAACAGAAAAATTTGCAGCTGGGTGAAGATTATGTTTTGCGGGATGTAAAATGGCACGACCTGAAAAACTTACCTGGCTTGGTGGTTTATCCGAACACCAAACGCGAAATAATAGAATGGTATGAAAAAAACAAGATTGAAAAACGTTCACTAGGAAATATCTGGAGTCCATAAATGGCAAACCCATCTGTATCCAGCTCCCCGAAAATGAAAAGTACTCTGAGTCTTTTTGATGTGGTATGTATAATCGTGGGAGTGATTGTCGGTTCGGGCATTTTCCAGACTCCCCCGATGATAGCCGGCTGGGTTGGTACACCGGTGATGATTCTGTTTGTGTGGTTTTTGGGAGGTTTCCTTTCGCTGGTCGGTGCTTTATGTTATGCTGAACTGGCTACAACCTATCCCAGAGAAGGCGGAGATTATTGGTACCTGAATCGAGCTTACGGCGGATGGGCCGGTTTTCTGTTTGCCTGGGCAAAATTACTTGTTATTCGTACCGGTTCTATCGCCAGTATATCCTATATTCTTGCAAATTATGCCACGGAACTATACGCTTTTCCGCATTCAACCCTTATTTATGCCTTATCTGCTGTCATTCTTCTTACCCTAGTCAATTGTTTGGGAATCCGTGAGGGCAAATACACCCAGGATATTTTAACTGTTGCTAAAATCATAGGGTTGATCGGTATTTTTATTGTGGCGATATTTGTTCGTTCGCCTAATCCACAACCTATGCAAGATTTTGAACTTACGGCAGGTGGCTTCTTTCTGGCTCTAATTTTTGTGCAATTCACATATGGAGGCTGGAACGAATGCGCTTATGTGGCGGCTGAAGTACGAAACCCAAAGAAAAATATACTTCGATCCTTGGTTCTCGGTACTGTTCTAGTCACAGTCATTTATCTTCTGTTAAATGCAGCTTTTATCTATGCACTAGGGGTTGAAAAACTAGCGAATTCCGAGGCGGTGGCTGCTGACGTTTTTTCTCTCTGGCTCGGTCCTTTAGGCGCAAGACTTGTCAGTGCCTTAGTTGTCATTTCGACTTTAGGGGCTGTCAATGGCTATATACTAACTGGAGCACGAATTTCCTATGCTTTAGGGAGCGAACATAAGATTTTTTCATTCATGGGCTATTGGAATGAACGTCATGGCACTCCAATTGTGGCATTGATTACACAAGGTGTCATCGTCTCGATTCTGGTGTGCAGCGGACGATTTGAAGTATTGATTAAATATACCACTCCTGCTCACTGGTTCTTTTTCCTCATGACCGGTGTTTCTCTTTTTATTCTGCGATATAAAGACAAGGACATCGAAAGACCTTACCGAGTGTTTTTGTATCCCATCACTCCAATCATTTTTATCCTGTCCTGCGCTATGCTGTTTTACAGCGGCCTTAATTATGCCGGAACAACCGCTCTGATAGGTTTTGTCATTGTTTTGGCGGGTCTGCCGGTCTATTATTTCTCAAACTGGCTGGCAAAGAAATCATAAATTTTCTCAAAAGCAGTAAATTAGGATAAAAATAAAAAGTTAAAATAAAAATTGGTTTTCATATTGAAAATTTTTTTGATTTGAGAAAGTTAAATAAAAGTTTATCATTTCTTTTGACCTTAAATCATTACAAAATTCATTAAAAAGGTTTAAGAGCCCAGTATCAATAGAATGAGTATCTTAAGACATAAATCGTTACACCATTTTTGG
>CAZXSQ010000176.1:7740-8384 GCA_964643335.1 uncultured bacterium | reverse complement strand
TGGGTTCTTTCCATTAAATTTGATTCAAAAATATAGTAAAAATCTCTCATATTATCTTGGTATACACTTTGCTAACAGAAATTATTAAATCTATTTGTTATGAGATTCATTCTTAATGCAAGAAATACTTGAAAAGTATTTCTTTGTGAAGTTCCAATTGAATTTTGTGAAAACTATACTAAGGAGAAGGTCGTTGAATTATCATGAACAGTCTAAATTATAAAAAATGGCCTCTTGTAACCGTGGTCATGCGGTCGAAGAATTCCGAAAAGATTGTTCCTCAAACCTTGGCCGGGCTTTTTTCACAATCCTTTACGAACTTTGAGCTGATTGCGGTGGATTATGGTTCAACGGATAAAACGCTGGAAATAATTAAGCAGTACCCCTGCCTTATAATCCAAATTCCTTCCCAAAATACTTCTCTCGATGTTTTACTCAATCAAGCAATTCAAAAAGCTCAAGGTGAAATTATCGTTTTCATGGATTCTGATACCGTTCTGCTTTATTCCGGCACGTTGGAAAGTATTGTGAAGGCTTTTGAAGATTCTACGGTTCAGGCTGCGTGTGCTCATCAGGTTTCTCCCCCTGATGAAAATAGCGTCCATCCAAGTAATTTGGATACGGGATTCAATGATGTAGAAACG
>CAZXSQ010000176.1:0-7730 GCA_964643335.1 uncultured bacterium | reverse complement strand
CACCTTCCTGGCTTCCTTATGCGCTGCCAATGGTGGCCATGCGTAAGTCAATCTGGGAAAAATATCCCTTCCACTCAGAAGAAGATCATGCAGAGGATACAGCCTGGGAGAACTGGGCAAAACTGAATCAATATAAGATTCAATATGTCCCAACGGCACTTGTCATGCATAGCAACGATTATTCTTTTCGCCATGCAAATTAAAATCTTGAAATTCACCAAAAAGTTAATTAAAAGGGGCACGATATTTATGCCCCTTTTGGTTTTTATGATACTTTGTTAATACGAATTATAATCTCCAGCCTGCTCGATATTCACGCTTTATATATTGATTTGCATCAGAATTATTTGTAAATCTCATTCGTGGCCCGTCCCACATGAGTTTTCCTTCTGCACGCAAAGCAATATTCCCAAGCAGTACCCATTCAGTAAACGGTCCGGCATAATTGAAATTGGAGCAGGGAGGAACCCCGCCTTTAATTGCCTGAATCCAGTCCCGGTAATGACCGGGGGATCTTGGGATAAGCGGTTGCGGATCAAAGGCCAGAGATTCAGGCAATACCTTCATCTTTCTCGCATAGGAGCCACTGGTAATGATACCTTTTTCTCCAATGAAAATTGAACCGCTTGTTTCCAGTTCGACTTCGTTCTCAAATTCTTCTGGAACTTTGGGCTTATTACCACCGTCATACCAATAGACAGTGACCGGTGGCATACTGGGTCTGGCTGGGAATTCATATCGGATGATGGATTTTTCCGGATAAGTTTGCTCATTCTTGCCCTGTTGGCTAATACATTCAACGCTGCTGGGATAATCAAGCAGCAGAGCAAAATTGGTAGAATCGAGCACGTGGCAGCCCATATCGCCCAGTGCGCCGGTTCCAAAATCAAACCATCCGCGCCATTTGAAAGGAGCATATCCGGAGTTATACGGCCGCCATGGTGCCGGACCGAGCCATAAATTCCAATCTATATGATCTGGTACCGGCTCGGGTGGAAGTGGCTCCGGAATTCCTTGAGGCCAAATTGGCCTGTTGGTCCAGCAGTGCACTTCGCGCACGGGTCCAATCACACCCGCCCAAATCATCTCGCAAAAAACACGTAGTTCATCGCCAGAATGTCCTTGATTACCCATCTGGGTGGCGACTCCATACTTGCGTGCTGCTTCCGTCAATACTCGAGCTTCGTAAACAGAATGAGTCAATGGTTTTTGAACATAAATATGTTTTCCCAATTCCATCGCTCTCATTGCTGCGAAGGCATGCATGTGGTCCGCAGTGGAAATTGTAAGTGCATCGATGTTTTTCTCGCGTTCCAGCATAACACGAAAATCCCGGTACCGCTTTGCCGCCGGATAACGCTTGAACGTACGCCCCGCCCGCTCCCAGTCTACATCGCAAAGAGCCACAATGTTTTCGCTGTCGCAGCCGTCTATATCCGAACTGCCTTTTCCGCCAACACCAATTCCGGCTACGTTCAGTTTTTCATTAGGAGATTGGTATCCCAAGCTCTTGAGGGTTGGTTTACGGGTGGTGGCGCATCCGGTAATAGCGGCAGTTGCGCTGGACAGTAGAAAAGTTCGCCGGTTTACTTTGTTGTTCATATCATTCTCCCCTTATCAAGGATTAGCCGGTTGTCATACAAAGCCGGCATAATAATTCAGCCCTGGAGGTATCCCGTACATTGCATAGCATTGATTTTGATCATCGGATTAAACTTACAGAGATCATTGTATCTATACTTGCCTGAAAAAAGGGTTTTGTAAATGCTTAAAAACTGTTGGAGGCGCCGGCAGGATGCCGGCGTTACGTTGCTGATAAGATGCTGGTGTTACTTCAGTTTTTCTACTAAAACAGTCATTCTTTCAGCTATTTGTTCGATTTGCTTATTCTCGTCTTCGAGATGGCGAATGAAGCTGTTCGTTTCCGGTTTGCCCCTTACTGCTTCGAAATCTTGTTTCCTTATTTCTTCATCCCCATCGATACCGAATCCGATTTGCGCATTGGAATCAAATTCCTTTAGCGCATCGCTGTGAATCATATTGTTGAACTTAATTTTGGTGTTCTTCCAATCCGAAATAATTTGGCTCAACTGGTCAGTGGTAATATTTTTTATGGATGTATTCAAACGATTTTCGATAAGTGAGGCACACCAAGACCACTCATAATTCTTGTAGTTTTCATAGACATTTTTGAGGCGGTTCTGGATGTCTTCCAGACTTTTCAATTCACCTTTTTCAACCGATTCCAAAACTTTCTCAATTTCGTCTTTAGGAGCCAGTAAGCCGCTGATATCCACCCAATCCTTCAATTCTTGGGAAGTCATGGTCTCCAATTTCTGTTGAACTTCTTTGAGTGAAGATGAATCGGCAACTTTCTCCAATTTTTCAATAAGGCATTCACCTAAAAATATCTTGATTCCCATCTCGTAATATTTGGTACAGGTTTTCAGCAGGAGTCTCTTGATCTGGATCCCTTTGTAATTGATATAGTCCTGTTTTTTCGAGGCGCCTTGGTAGAGAGATTTTAGTGTTTCAATCCCTTTAAGCATCTTTCCGATGGTATAAGGGCTGAATAACTCAAAATTGATCAAGTCAAGTTTAACCGGGTCTTTTCTTTTATCACGAGAGGGCCATTTAGCACTGTCGCGGCAGGTTCCTACCGTAAAAAAGTTCATCGCAGGTGTCAGCACGCTCTTACTTTCGACTTCATTGATATAAGAAAAAGGAAGGTCCGATGTATCGAAATTCGCGTAATGTTTTCCTATAACAGCCGAAAACGCTCCCACCCGGCAAGGCCACAGAAGATAGGAGAATGAACCGGTCTTTGAGCCTCGTTCCAAAATACCTTGGTGGACGGGACCGAGTTTGTACATATGATTACTTTGATTGGTTCCACTGCCGGCATTATAGAAGGAGAACATACTGCCAATTAAAAGTGTCGATTTATGATGTGTGACGGTGTAAGGCCCTGCAAAAACAGAACAGGCTTCTCCATGCATGCCTTCAGAATTGGCAAAGAATCCTGAATTTTCAGCGGAATACTGCCGGCTTATTTTCACCCCTTGTCCTATAAAACAAGAAGTCACCATTGAAGCATCTTCGATTTTTGAACCCGATAACTGAAGAAAATCTTTGGCAATGACACCATGGCCGATGGTGGAGGGAGCTTCTTCACAACTGGCCACGGTCCCATTTTCTAAATGCTGCGCACCAGTTATTTCAGCGTATGGTCCCACAATCATATTGGTCAGGATTGAGCAGTTTGAAATGCGGCTTCTCTTTCCCAAAACACCTGTTGAGGAGACTTTGGTTTGGACATAAGCGTCAACAAGCGTTTCCAGTTTTTCAATCAATGCGCTTCTGTGTCTGTAAAGCACTAAAAAGTAAGCGAGTTGTGATGAAAGCCGGTTGAAGATTTTGAGTGGCCTGCCTCCACCCTCATTGAGTATCTCGATTTCGGTTCCATTGCCGAATGAACTTTCACCTTCGACAACCAGCTGTCCGGTGTTCTCCACGATGACACCTTCTTCGATATCATAGTTTGCCAGCAGGTTTACGTTGGATATATAAACCTGATCGGAAATCGTGCAGTTGTGTATGTGGCTGTTGTAAATACCGCAAGGTTTCGTTATTCCACCGGCACAAGTGACCGTGTCCGTCAATTGCCCGATTTGAACTTCTCCACTGAAATAAACGTTGGTAAAAACATCGGGCTGAAAAGGATCCTTTACCTGTATGGATTGCCAGTCTTCGGATTTGCATCCTTGATTTTTTAAAGCAGTGATTTCTTGATCATTCAATGGCCGAAAAGTCATAATTCTGCCTTTCAGATTTATTAATTGATAAAAAAGAGAAAGAGTTATATCATGATCCGGGCGTCGGCGACATAGCAGCCTCGGCCCACTTCGTTGACAATAAGGGGATTGATGTCCAGTTCTTTGATTTGGGGGCACTCGATACCGAGTTGTGACAATCGAAGGATACATTCTTCAATAGCGTCGATATCGCTTCGCCGAGTTCCCCGGGCGCCGGATAAAATGCCGTAGGATTTCACTTCCCGGATCATTTCTTTGGCTGAATGAGGTTCGACAGGTGCAACCCGGAAACTGACATCCTTAAAAATTTCAACAAATGTCCCACCCAACCCGAACATGGATACCATGCCAAAGGAGGGATCTCTTTTCAGGCCGAGGATAACCTCTTTGCCTTTACTGATCATCTGTTGTACCAAAATTCCGGTTATACGTGCATCCGGTTTGGCTTCTGTCACGTGTTTCATAATCGTGTCAAAAGCGGTCTCCACTTCTTGACGGGTTTTGACATTTAATACTACACCTTTGACATCGAATTTGTGAACGATGTCTTCCGATACGATCTTCATGACGACCGGATAACCGATCTTTTCAGCAACCTCGATTGCTTCTTCGCTTGTTTTGGAAATTCCGCTTTTCAGTGTTGGAAGTCCGTAGGCTTCCAGAACTTTGGTGGCTTCGAATTCGGGCAGATAAGTACGTTCTTTTTCTGCGGCGGCGTTGATGATAGAATGCGCACTCTCTTTGGAAACATTGTCGAATAATTTCGGTGGTTCGAGTTCCTTGTCAAGGAATTGTTTGAATCGGTAAGCGCGAGCAAAAGCCTTGCACGTGGATTCAGGAAGAATGTAATGCGGAATGTTTTGCCGCTGCAGCAGATCAATCCCCGATGCCACATCTGCTTCGCCCATGAACGAAGTATAAATCGGCTTATCATTTTGGTCTGCGATGTGGCAGATTTCTCTAGCGATATTATCGATATCCGTCATGGACTGAGGAGTGAGAATCACCGATACGCCATCGACACGTTCATCTTTCAAAGCACTGCTTATGGCAATGTTATACCGGTCGGCACGGGCGTCTCCGATGACATCGACGGGATTATTGATATTTGCAGTTTTTGGAAGATGTTTTTTGAAAACCTTGGTGGTTTCCTCAGAAAATCGCGCAAGTTCCACTTTTTCGTTGATGGCTGAATCTGTTGCCAGAACTCCAGGGCCTCCAGCATTGGTGATGATGGCAATTCGGTTGCCCTTCGGTAAAGGTTGATACGATAAAGCAATTGCATAATTGAACATGCCTTCAATCGTATTACAGCGTATAATCCCCGCCTGTCTGAACGCTGCTTCGCAAATATCGTCGCTTCCAGCCAATGAACCTGTATGGGAAGCCGCCGCCGCCGCCCCTTCACTGGTCCGGCCGGATTTTAGCGCCAGAATGGGTTTGCCGCTTTCCCTAATGATCTCTTTGGCTGCATCCATCAATGCGCGTCCATTGGTTATCTCTTCCAGATAAAGCAGGATGACATGCGTTTTGGGATCGTCCTTTAAGTAATAGAGAAGATCGATTTCGCTGATATCCGCCTTGTTACCGAAACTGACAAACTTTGAAAATCCAATATGCTTGGCCTGCGCATAATCCAGTACCGCTGTGCATAACGCACCGCTTTGGGATAAGAAGGCGATGTTTCCCTCTTCGGGCATTTGCCGAGCAAATGAAGCATTCAAACAGGATTTGGAATCTGTGTTGATTACTCCAAGACAATTTGGACCGATGAATGAGATACCATACCGTTCAGCAATTTCCTTGATTTGTTGCTCTCTTTCGACACCAGCCGGGCCAATTTCCTTAAACCCGGCGGAAATAATGATAACTGATTTCACGCCTTTTTCACCACATTGCTCCATGGCCATGTGGCACACCGAACTCGGAAACACCAGAACAGCCAGGTCAACAGGATCTTCGATATCAACAATATATTTATAGGCTTTCACCCCGGCGATGGATTTTTCTCGAGGACTTACCGGAAAAACCATCCCTTGAAAATCGCTCTTTAATATGTTGGCAAATATATCGTGAGGAACGGTTCCTGCAACTTTATTGGCCCCTACGACTGCAATGGATTGAGGATAAAAAATAGTTTCCAGATTTCTGACAGCTAAATCTGATTTCTGCGACATATTAACTCCTGATAAATAATGTTAGATCATTCGTTTAGATAACTTTCAATAAAATCAACGGCGCCTTCGACGGACTGTACACCCAGAGCGGCATCTTCATCCATCTCAATATCGAATTCTTCTTCAAACGCGGCAACGAGTTCGATACTTTGTGTGGAATCCGCTCCCAGGTCGAAAATAAAATTCGCTTGGGGACTGATCTCTTCTTCTTGGATGTTTAATACCCTGGCAATCACTTCAATAACTTGTTCTCTTATTTCATCTTTTTCCATTTTTTTTCTCCATCTCATCTGGACTTTTGATAATGGGTTGAATAAGCGTTTCTGCTGCCCCCACTCAGCACAAAACAATTATTCAATCCACTTCCCTTGATATTGTCAAGCGAGATAAAAAAAGCTTAGAAAATTGTAACGTAACGGAGTGTAGACATACCTGTCCGTATACTGTTGGGTGATTAGTATGAAATGGCGAGAAACACTGTCTTTTTAATCAATCTAGCCGTCCACATATTCAACTTGATGATCCTCACACCACTGTTTTACGATTTCACGAATAGCCTGATCCCGATAACTGTACCAGTCCTGTACAATTTTAAACCGTTGGATTTCTTCCTTAAACCGTCGAAACGCTCCTTTTCCTTTTATAGCTTGTAACAAGGATTCGCAAATATGATCGTCATCGATTGAATAACAAAAGTCTTCCATGATGCGATATTCATTTATTTCAAAATTGGTGGGCAATGGTAGATAGAGATCAATGTTTTCTTCCAAATCTCTCGCTAACTTGATTTGTTCATGCTGCCACTCAGGATATTGATCTAAAGGATTATTTTGATTTGCAGCATAAATATCGTCTTCAGATAAACTGATAATCTTACCTGTATTTTTGTTTAAATAGCTTTCGAAACCCACGAGCTGAGCTTCTACTTCATCAATAATATGGCTTAATTTGACTTTTGCACTCATGGTAATCGCCACATAAATCATAAAGTTGGTGTCTTTTTTCTCTGAAAATTTTGTTCCGTTGGAAAGAGCTCACGTTACTTTATATTATCTATATTATCCTCTGTTTCAAATAGTATAGTCAACGTTAGATAACGTGATAGCCTGGGTATAAATTCTCTTTGTGTTGAATTAAAATAACCTACGTATGCTGAAATATTGCAGGCCTTGGAAAGGGCTTTTTTCAATTTCGATATCTGTTCCATAATTTTTGACAGTTGTTTAGGTTCATAATTTGCTTGAATACTTTGTTTAGATGAATCATTCTATAATATGAATAAGTGATTATTGAAGAGCCGCATCGATCGTAAAAATAATTCAATAATAAAGGTGAAATTCAATCATGAGTGATTTAAACAGACGATATTTTCTACACAGTTCTTTGGCCGGTGCCGGGGCATTGATTTCCTATCCGGTTTGGGCGAGTGAAAGCACCTCGAAACCGAAATGCGGAAAAGACTGCAAATGTAAACACTGCATGAAAAAAGAGGGGCATTCACCCGATGTTACCGACAGGGTTCAACTTGGCCAAACCGATGTTTATGCTTCAAGGCTTGCTATGGGTACAGGAATGCACGGCGGGAACCGAGAGTCGGATCACACCCGCTTGGGGCAGAAGAAGTTCACTGAACTGATTCGCCGTGGATTTGATAATGGTTTGAACTTTTTCGATATGGCCGACCTTTACGGTTCGCACCCCTTTGTTAGAAATGCGTTAGAAGGTGTTGACCGGGATA
>CAZXSQ010000175.1:0-12275 GCA_964643335.1 uncultured bacterium | reverse complement strand
CATAAAAAACAAACCTCACCTTTACTAAGTATTCAAGAAATCATCTATACTATAAACACAGAAACATTGCTTTGTCAAGTAAAAAATTTTAATTTTTTATGAATTAATTTTAACAAGAATAAATCGATCTAATGTATAGATTTATATAAATTTGTGCTGACTGATGCTATTTTGGTGAAACAGCTCTTAAAGAAACAGTACTATGGAGCTTGGAGCAAGGGATTCCACCGCGGCGGGTTCTCCTTGGAACACCCATATGATTACCCTAAACGACTACCTCTCCCCCCACCTTTCGGATAAAATAATAGGTAATATGCATGAACTAGCCTATGCTGAAGAAATTCTGCATTCTGTCGAGCGTGAAGCGGGGAAATATAATGCGGTCAGGATAATCCGGGTCAATTTGAGCATTGGAAAATATTCCGGAATTGATAAGGACAGCCTTTCTTTCTGCTTTGAAGCCATCGCTCCAGGAACGCTGTTGGAAAGCGCCGTAATCCTCATGGATGATGTACAGCCTGAGTGGATTTGCCCCGTCTGCGGAAGATTTCCTTATGAAGGCGAGGCACTATCCATCTGCCCCATATGCGGCGCGGATGTTGAATTTGTCCCTGCAACCGAAATTCGTATAGAGGAGATAGAACTCGATGACGACGACCGTAAAACTTGAAGAAAAAGTGAAAACCGCCAGTCAGGAACTGTCGGATATTTTGAGAAAATATTTCCAGCAAAAAAATATCTATGTGGTAAATCTGATTGGTTCCCCCGGTGCGGGGAAAACCAGTTTGCTTGAATCCCTCGCTCCCCAACTCAAAGGCAGAACTGCTGTTATTGAAGGGGATTTACAAACAGACGAGGATAAAATACGTATTGAAAAAGCCGGACTCCCCGCCTATGAAATCAACACACTGGGAGCCTGCCATCTTGATGCCAAGATGATAAAGCGCGCGATCGATGAATTCTCCTTGGACGGCTCAAATTTGCTGTTTATCGAAAATGTCGGGAATCTGGTCTGTCCGGCAAGTTTCGAGATTGGTGAGAATATCAAAGTCGCGGTTATCTCCGTCACTGAGGGAGATGATAAACCCGCGAAGTACCCTTCCGCCTTGCGGGTCTCATCAGCCATGTTGATCACAAAAACCGATTTGCTGCCTTATATTGACTGCAATGTAGAGCGGATGAAAAAAGACGCCCTGGCCATCAATCCGGATTTAAAGATATTTACTGTATCCGCAAAAACAAAAGAAGGAACACAAGATTTTCTCAGTTGGATTGAGGAAACCGCAACTAAACATGATTGAACGCCTTCGAATAAAAGTGACGGGAGTGGTGCAAGGAGTAGGCTTCCGTCCTTTTGTCTACGATCTCGCCGCCAAAAATCACCTTACAGGTTACGTGTTGAACGATTCTCAAGGAGTCGAAATCGAAATCGAAGGCGGCAAGGCTTCTATCGATTCGTTTGTACAAACACTGCAAAGCTCACCCCCCACTTTGTCTAGAATTAAGAAAATTGAATTTATCCCTGTAGAACCTGAAGGGACACAATCTTTTGATATATTGCAAAGCCAGAAGCAGGATACACAATCGGTTCTTATTTCACCTGATTATGCAACCTGCCCGGATTGTGTGAACGAGTTGTTCGATCCCGCAAACCGGCGCTATCGTTTTCCATTCATCAACTGCACAAACTGTGGGCCGCGTTATACGATTATTTATGATCTGCCGTATGACCGCTCACGCACAACCATGAATAAGTTTGAGATGTGTCCGAAGTGCCGGGCGGAATATGAAGATCCGTTGAACCGCCGCTTTCATGCCGAACCAACCTGCTGCCATCGATGCGGGCCGTCAATATGGCTTGCCGATGAGAACGGGCAAAAGGTAGAAACGGATGATCCAATTCAATCATGTTTGAACTATTTGAAAGATGGGAAAATCATAGCCATTAAAGGTTTGGGTGGCTTTCATCTTGCCTGTGATGCTACATCGAATGATGCCGTGCGTGAGTTGCGTAAACAGAAAATGCGCGAAGAGAAACCTTTCGCGGTGATGGTGCAGAATATGGAGGCAGCTAAAGAGTTGGCAACGGTTACCACTCAAGATGAAGCCACACTCGATAGCCCGCAGAAACCAATTGTTCTTTTACCCAAAAAGAATAAGAGCATAATTTCAACTCTTGTGGCTCCGAAAAGCCGCAATTTAGGCATCATGCTGCCTTATACTCCGCTTCATCATTTATTGATGCAAGGTTCAAACAAAGCGTTGATCATGACCAGCGCCAACTTGACCGATGAACCAATTGCCTATCAAAACGATGATGCATTGAAGCGTTTGCATACGATAGCAGATTACTTTTTATTCCATGATCGGGATATATTTATCCGCACAGATGATTCGGTCACTCATAAATCAGCTGGGGAATATAGGTTTTTACGGCGGTCGCGAGGGTATGCCCCGTTTCCTATGGAATTACCGGCTTTTTCTGACAAATACAATATTTTGGCAGTAGGTCCTGAATTGAAAAATACTATATGCCTGACGCAAGGGAAAAACGCATTTGTAAGCCACTACATTGGTGATTTACGTAATGCACATGCCTACCAGGCTTTCTTGCAGGCAATCGGGCATCTCGAGAATGTGTTGGAAATCACTCCGGACATCATTGCGTGTGATACTCATCCGGATTATTTATCGACCCGGTATGCCAAGGAGCAGGATCTTCCTATTATCGCTGTTCAACATCACCATGCGCATATCACCTCGGTGCTAGCCGAAAAGGGTAGAACGGATAAAGTAATCGGAGTCTCTTTCGACGGGCTTGGCTGGGGAGAACAGGATGAAATTTGGGGAGGGGAATTTTTAACCTGTGATCTTTCGGGTTTCGAACGTGCAGGGCATCTGGAATTGGAGCCACAGCCTGGTGGAGATGCTGCTGCCAAGTCGCCGCCAAGAATGGCTTATGTGTATCTTAAAAGGGCGTTCGGTGATCGCGCTGAAAAACTGACGCAAGAATTATTTCCGGATATGGAAGATGAATTCCGGATCGTGTCTCAAATGATAGAGAAACGAATAAACTGTCCTTTAACCTCAAGTGCAGGCAGGCTTTTCGATGCGGTAAGTGCTATACTTCAAGTATGCAGGAAAAATACGTATGAAGGCCAGGCGCCAATGGAACTGGAAGGGGGGGCTGCGGAAGCGGAAGATGACAACACTAGTTATCCCGTCGAATTAATCGACAATACTAACGGCGCTTTTACCATTCGGACTTCGAAAATTATTCACGGCCTGGTTGAAGATTTTTTAGGTAGTTCACCACGTGAAGTGTGCGCGCAACGGTTTCATAACTCGATAGCGCAGTTGATACTTGAAAGCTGCCAATGGATTCGCCGCTATAATTCACTTTCAACTGTTGTTTTATCCGGTGGAGTCTTTGCCAATGCTTTGCTTACAGAAAAAACGAAAACATTGCTAGAGTCTGAAGGATTTGAGGTGCTTTTAAATTCAATCGTCCCCGCTGGTGACGGCGGAGTCAGTCTCGGCCAGGCAGTAGTGGCAGCATGGAAATTATCACACAAAAACATAGAATGATGGATTGATAAAGAGGATGAATCATGTGTTTAGCAATACCCGCAAAGGTTATCGAGCTGGAAGGAATGAACGCCAAAGTGGATATTCTAGGCAATGTGCGTGAGACGAAACTCTCTCTTGTAGAAGATGTCTCCGTAGGGGATTATGTACTCGTCCACGCCGGTTACGCCATCCAGAAACTCGAAGCGCAAGATGCCGAGGAAACATTGGAATTATTCCGCGAAATGGGAAAAAATTTTTATGATGAGACTCTCGCCTGAAAAAATACTCCCTGAAATTAACAATCTTACCAAGAAAATATCATATCCCATTCGTTTGATGGAAGTATGCGGAACACACACCACCGCCATTGCACGAGCCGGTCTCAGGAGTATTCTTCCTGACGATTTAGAACTGATTGCAGGGCCGGGGTGTCCCGTGTGCGTGACTCCGCAACGGGATATTGAACGCATTATTTTATTGGCCCGGCATCCCAATGTGGTTGTATGTACTTTTGGTGACATGATTCGTGTCCCAGGCATTCATTCTTCGCTGGAAAATGAACGTTCTGAAGGCGCGGATGTTCGAGTGGTTTATTCTCCTAATGACGCTCTAGCCGTCGCTGAAAAAGAAAACGATAAGCAAATCGTTTTTATCGCAGTGGGATTTGAAACCACTGCGCCAGGTATCGCGGCTACGGCATTGGAAGCCATTGAAAGGAACATCTTAAACTTTTCTTTGTTTGTATCGCACAAATTGATTACTCCGGCAATGGAAGCGGTGCTATTGGGGGAATCGAACATCGATGGATTTATAACGCCCGGTCATGTCTCGGTCATTTTAGGTTCAAACGAATTTGCATCTCTGGCGGAAAAATATAACGTGCCCTGTGTGGCGACCGGTTTTGAACCGGCTGATGTGCTTGAGGGCATTCGCATGTTGTTGGAAGCTTATACTCAGAAATGTTACGGCTCATTCATTCAATACAAACGGGCGGTAAAACCGGATGGAAATCCGCTGGCGAAAAAAATCATGTTTACCGTTTATGAAACCGCGGATTCCGAATGGCGGGGTTTGGGGATCATTCCAAAAAGCGGTCTACAATTGAAACCAGAGTATGCTTCATTGGATGCGCCAAAGCGGTTTTCTTTACCCGACTTGCCCCCCGTTGAATTGCCAGAGTGCCTTTGCGGGAAGGTGTTGAAAGGAATGATCCACCCGGATCAGTGCCCGCTTTTCGGCAACGAATGTAAACCGGGTAGTCCTGTTGGCCCCTGCATGGTCTCCAGCGAAGGCGCATGTGCAGCCAGATATAAATATGGCGGGTAATAGAGCCGGAATCATTACTCCCATCTTGCGGGATTAAAAGGGCACGGGTAGGCAAGGGCAGACGGGATATCATCCACCCTGCGATCCTGAAATTCCTCCACCGAAGCGGATGATGTCTCCGATGCTGTTCAGGCCGTTGGAAGGATTATACAATCGGTCGTTCGTGTGCATGCCCGGCCGGACAAAGGGATTTCCAGGAGTAACCTCGCCGCCTTTCAACCGCATTTCCAAAGGCCAATGCACACCGCCGGAATTTTCTCCATCCGGCCCCAATGATTTCATACCATAACCGTTCGGGCAGTCTGTTATTGGAACGCTGTAGCGTCCTGCGCATTCGCCCTGCCCCCAGCGTCCGCGGTAATTCACGTAAACATAACTGTCAAAAACCAGCTGTCCTTGATCCCGCATGTATTCAAGCATTTTTTTAGGTGCAAACGGGTCTTCCAAATCTACGCTGGAAACATACGCAACAGGCGTGGTTAATTCATGAACGATGTTGATCGTTACTCCTCCACGAATCGGCCACGGGAAACCGTTTTGATCAAGTTGGTAACTATCAATACCAACAGAAAGATTTCTCAAGTCACTCTGCGCCCGTGCAATCTTGGCCCTGACCTGTGCATTCAAAAAATTCGGAACCGCGATAGCGGCCAGGACGCCGATGATCGCTACCACGATCAACAGTTCAATAAGTGTAAACGCTTTTTGTGCCATTGATTCCCCCTATTCACCCTAACGAGTTTAAAGACGAAAGCCAGGGCTAACAGCCCCTGGGAAAATTCCCACATCCACCTTTACCCTGAAAAAGGTATAAGAAAGTATTCTACTTTTTAACATATTCTATACCGTTTTTCCAGAATTGAACGTAACGCCGCCGTCTTGGTGGCATCCTCATTAACATGCGTAGGGGGATGTGTGCATTGATCCCCACCATAGACTAATCAAAAAGGTATAAAATTCCCAATTGCAATTATAGATATGATTAAAATCGGTAGCAAGTTTTGTGGTCTTCGCCGATGAAAGGCCACAGTGGAAGCCAAAATATTTCGGGTATAATATTCTTGGGTGTGAAGTGGGAATGACGTTTCCAATCGCCTAGGTGTTGGATTACAAGAATCGATTGCTTCAATTCAAGACACATCCAAATTAAAAAACTTTTTTCAAAAAGCCTTGAAAGTATCCTCTCTTGAAGAATTTCAACAAGAATTGAAGTATCCTCTATCTCTCTTGGTAAATCTAATATAATTAATAACTATTATTTCCTCTATACACGAAAAGCAGATAGTCATTACCGAGATAGTTCGGTAACCTCAATGTTATAAAGGTGTATCCCTTCTATTAGAAAAAGTAGATCCTGCCTATTGATCATTTTTGTGGTATCTTGAAACAGATTTGATTGATATTGAGCTTCTGTCTCAGGACGCTGCCAGTCGAATGAAAAAGAAAATACATCCAGATAGTTGATCGTATTGTCTTGGTTCACATCCACCGCTATAGGCGAAGGGGTTGGAGTTATTGTAGGTGTAAGAGAGGGAATTATAAAAGGTGTTGGCGTGTGTGTATTTGTGGGTGTGAAGGTGGGGGTAGCAGTTGGCGTTGATGTTGGGATTGGCGTATTTGTGGATGTTGGAGTGAAAGTGGGTGTGGAAGTAGGTGTTTGTGGAGTTTCCTGCAAAACTGAGACTGTGAAATGGGCGTCATTACTTTGATTCGGGGCATTTCCAATTCGGAAAAAATAACGAGTGTTCCGAAGAGGTAAATCTCCTCCGGGACCGATAAACAACTGCTCATCTGTGCTTCGCTTTTGAAACGTCTCCTCATCAAATTGACCGGACCGGGTTTCCATACGGTATTCGATAACATGATTCGCATAGCGGTCAAATTCAATATTGACTTCAATGAGTCCTTCATCCCCGCTGAGATGCAATAAATAATAAAAAGGCGAAAAGAAGCCCGGTGCAGCAGCACCTTGTGCAGAAGACCCTATTTTCAACAAGAATACATTTTGTTCGTTATCGGGAAGGGACTTTTCTGCGGCGAAGAAATCAATGTTGGAAGAAGTTCTTAACCTTTGGACGTTGACTGAAGTTGAATAACTGCGTGATTCTGATTCTTGATCATTGGTATTGAAATACTCCGGTTTAACCGGATTTAGAAAAGACTTTCCTGAAGAAGTCTCGGAATATTGACCCACACTGGAGGCGCCGGTAAAAGCAGGATCGATCGCTTCCACCATGACTTCATAATTTCCGGGCGGCAATCCCGGAATTTCATAATTCCCGCTATTCGATTCAAATGTTCCGGTAACAGCGGTAGCGATATTTTCAAAGGGATTATTAATATCTCTGGCAATGACATTTACTCCCGGCAATTCGCGATTCCCGCGCTTAACAACCCCAGAAATTATGCCGGTTATATTTAAATGATGGTTGGTTGGATACAAATTGGATATGGAAAGTTTATCATCAAAGGATAAACCGCCCCGTTCACCGTCATCATCGCCCGACTTAGGAAACATGATCGGTATAAATTGATCGTCCGAATCGACCAAATTTCGGGCGTGATGACGCGAATGCTGCGTATGGTCCAATCCACACATATGACCGATTTCATGAAGTACTGTGGTATAGATATCCTCACGATTAAAATTATTTTCTGCGAAAAAGAAACCGTTCAAAATTATCTGGGTGCCTACTATCTCAGTGCCTCGAATCAGGCTTCTTGTGATGCCGAGGAAATGTCCATTGGCATTTTCCCCAAATAAAGAATCCATAATGGATCCATCATCGTCAAAAATGACAGGATTGACGCCCAAAGGTAGATTATTTGTAAAATCTGCATAATTGTCATCAGTGATATCTTCCGGAAGCCGGCTGCCTTCCGTAAAATTCATAACAGAAGTGGACACATTCCGCCATTCTCGAAAGGCATCCCGGATCATGGAACTGGCGCTGTAATTTCTCAACGGTCCCAACTTGCCTTGATCAATTTGATATACAAGCGGGAGGGACTCTTCAGGCCAGAGATTAGCGGTATCATTGGTTACATTTAACGGGCCACCGGAGATGACTTCGTTTGTAATAATTACTATAGAAAATAGAATTTCAATGCATATAATAAGTTTTTTCACATTCAATCCTTTTATATATTATCAAATCGGCTGTGTACTGGAGGGGCGGTTCGCGAACCGCTCCTACCATAAATAGTATATCTTATGATTTGATGGATGCACGTTGGTTGTCAATTCGATGAACGTTGAATCCTTGGAGAGAGTTCTACATCCCTGGTAAAATCTGTGTTGAAATAGGGAATCGTGACAGGATAGGGAACGGAAACAAAACCTTCAATGATGCGGCTGTCTTCCCCGGAAATACCAAAGGCGGGTGAAAACCGAGTTGAACGGCCGCCGGTATGGATTCCACCATAGCCATCAAACATAAATATGCCAACTCGTCTGCTGGTACTCGCCACTGTTCCTCCTTGTTCGTTTAATCCAAAAATAGGAATATCACTTATTTCGACTTCAAAATCGCGGGCAATGTCAAAAGAAAATCCATTCGTGGCTTTAAAAGGATTGAGAAAATCGATGTAGTCTTCCATCTCCTGATTCTCTTCGATGCCTTCAAACGGGATGAAATGAATCATACCACTACCATTCAATACGCCCAGACCAATCCATTCCGTACCTTGGGTATTGGGAAGAAGTTCCATATCCTGATATGGGAAAATCTCATTTTGCAAATTAAATGAATAGTTTTCTAAAGAAAGAGTTGGGACATTGCCAATACGATAGACCCTGCCATGATCATCCAGAATGTAGGCTCCCGTTCCGATTAGATCATTGCTGTAGCGGCTGTTGTCCAATGAAATTGTTCTTCCCCTAAAAATGACCATATCCACTGCGATGGCATCGGTGGCAAAGGTAATTGGAGGAGATACTAAATCGAGGAATTCCCTTGCGTCGCCTTCGGCGTGAATTTTCCCCTGGCGATCGAGGACATAGAAACCATTATTCCCCGCAGGTTCCAGGGCAACCAGCGGGGAAATAAATTCTGGAACATTCATGGGAGAAATTAAATCCTGTTCTATAGAAACAAAATCGCTTTGAAAAGCCCCAAAATCTATATTGTCTTCTGGATCATTATTTAGATCGATTCCACCGCGATTCGGACCTCCCATTGCCCCCAGTCTCGTTATCACTGGCGGCAAATCACCGATAGTTCCACCGGAAAGGATATAAAAACCTTCAGACCCGTTTCCGTTAGGATCGATTTCTCCCGAAAACTCGATATCCTGAGCAACGGGGTAAAAAATCCCCTCATCCACCAATAACGGACCGAGAGCTTCGGGGTCTGGGAAACCATCATAAGTCCCTTCGAAAGAAAATTCTCCCGCTTTATTGGTTATACCGATATCAAAATTATGAACCGCTGCTCCTCGAGGATGTACTCCGCCAATTTCATCAAGTGAAACTAATCCCAAGATTGGATTCACTTCAACTGCAGTCGGGGTGGGCTCCAGTTTTATTGGTTTTTTCGTTGGAGTGGGAGTAGCCGTGATTACCGGTGTGGTGAATGGCGTGTTTGTCGGTCTGGGAGTGGCGGTCGTGGTTGGAGTGGTAACCCAAAAGGGAGCTTCCGTCTTAATCCAATACGAAAGGGAACTTTGTCCTTGATTTCGAATAGCAATGAAATAACGGCCTTGCTCAAGAGGAATTTCACTACCACCGCCGATTTGCACAGTCATCGGGTTTCCTCTTCTGGCAAACATCATGGAAGGATCGGTAAGAGAGGCCCGCTGATTTTTTTTAATAATAATTCCATAGCCGGATTCTGCATTTTTTGGAGTAACTGTAATAAAAACAACTCGTTCTTGCCCAGAAAGATCAAGAACATATTGAAAGAATGAGATGTCTCCAGGGGGAACCGCTCCAAAATCTGTTGAGTTAAGAGCAAGTAATTGCGAATTAATTTCATCCGAAGTGGCGGCTTGGGTTCCTGCATTTATGTTGATTTCAGCGGTTATCCGCCTACTTCGAACCTGTATTGGTGACCATTTACTGCGATTGGAAATTGGTGAATCTTTTTGGTACAAACGGGATTGGGGTGGATTTTGAAAAGATATGTCACCCGGGTAACGGGTATATGGCCCTACCGAGGATATTCCCGTAAAAAATGGATCGATTGGTTCAATATGGAGTTGATAATTGCCAGGCGGTAGTCTTTCTAGTTCAAAATGCCCACTATTGGCCTGGTAGGTACCTGTTACTGTCGAGAAAATAGTATCTGTAACAGAACCAATCCTGCGTGCGATAACGTTTATTCCCGGGAGTTCCTGGTTGTTTCGTTGTACTTTTCCTGTTATTTTACCGGTTCGAAAAGAAGCAAATGGGTTCGGATACAGTGAGACCAATGAGTTGCGGTCATCATCGGTCAATTGGGTTCTGGATGATTCATCGTCTGTGGTTGTTGGAAACATCTGGGGCACATAGACATCATTCCAACCAACTTCATCATAAGCCAGGTGCCGTAATAATTGAGAGTGCCCCAAACCGATGAAATGCCCCAATTCGTGTAGAACGGTTGCATAAAAAGCCGAATTGTTCAACTGTCTTTCGAGGATATACGATCCATTAAAAATAATCCTTGCTGACAAAATTGTTCTATTTTGCCCCGATACATTAATCAGTTCCGTATGCCCTAAAATAGTTTCTTCGGCTTCATTGCCGTAGAGTGAACTTAAAATTTGTCCGTCGCTGTCAAATATGATAGGATTTAAACCACTTACGTAAGAGTTTAAATAAGTATAATAATTATTGCCATTTATATCTTCCGGCAAAGAATTACCCATGCGGAATTGAATGGCCGATAGCTCGGTTGATTCCCATTCTTCGAATGCGCTTTGAATCATGTTCTCTGCTTCTAAATGTGAAATAGGTCCAAGGTGACCTGGATCAAGATTATAAACTATGGTTTCATTTTCAGGCCAGCGAACCGGTTCACTATTTATCACGACAAAAGGATTTCCGGCCTGGGCATTGAGGAGAATCCCAAAGAACATCAATCCGGAAAAGATGATGGTATTACCTGGAATTTGATTATGCCTTCGGAATGAATTCATTTACTTTCCATAAAAAACAATAAGGTGTAACATAATTATATAACACATAACGCTTTTTGGCTAATATAACTACAAGTAAAATGATTCCATGAGATTAATGTAACGCCGTTGCTTTGGGAGCATTTTTTTTAATCACGGCGAAGATGCCGGTGTCATATATATGCAAACGTCAAATAAGCCCCATATAAGGAAAAAAATACGGTCAAATCGTCAAGAAGTGTTTAAGATTCTTGAAAAAAATACGAAATAGGTTATATATATTACAAGAAATAGTTCCCAACCCTAAGTAATATCGAATGGGGTGGATTTGCCACTGGTGGGGTGGCCGAGTTGGTTGAAGGCACCGGTCTTGAAAACCGGCGTGCGGGAAACCGTACCGTGGGTTCGAATCCCACCCCCACCGAAATAGGACTTAGATACCGATGACATAAAGAGTTGCTACATAGATATTGGAGGGGTGGCCGAGCGGCTGAAGGCACCGGTTTGCTAAACCGGCATACGTGAAAGCGTATCGTGGGTTCGAATCCCACCCCCTCCGGTTCTGAATATTTTCCAGTTTTCCATTCTTGAATTCCTCTAATATGCCGCAAAAATCTTTCTGAAGGTTCTTTGTTTCCCCTCTCGAAATTTCATCGCTTATTTATAATGAAGATCAATTTTGGTTTCACTCATTCAGGGATTTGATTGTGAGAAACAAAATGCTTTATTATTTTTTTATCCTCTGTGCGGCTGCCGTCGGCTTATATTTGTTTTTTCGTTGGTTCGAGCGAATAAATGTTTGGATCCCTACAAGGCAGTTTATCGATGATTTATCCACATTTGACTTGACTTATGAAGATATTTACTTCGAAACAAAAGACGGTGTTCGGCTGCATGGCTGGTATGTCCCCTGCGATAATCCTATAGCAAGCCTTTTGTTCTGCCATGGAAACGGTGGAAATATAAGTTATCGGATTGAAAGCCTGCGTCAGTTTCACAGTCTTCAATTGAATATCTTCATATTCGATTACCGAGGATATGGGAAAAGCGAGGGACGTCTGAGTGAGCAAGGGACTTATTTAGATGCAATGGCGGCATATCAATGGTTGGTAAAACAACAGAATCAATTGCCGGTCGTTCTATTTGGAAGATCACTGGGGGTGGCCATTGCTGTCGATCTGGCTACAAAAGTCCAGGCTGATGCGCTTATCTGTGAAAGCGGATTCACCTCGATTGCGGACATAGGAAAAGAACTATATCCTTTTCTTCCAATTCATTTT
>CAZXSQ010000174.1:0-12281 GCA_964643335.1 uncultured bacterium | reverse complement strand
AAGTGATTTGGGGAACAAAATCAATGGAATGTAAGCTGTGAACGGGTACAAGAAATATAACCCTTTGAGAATGTATCACTAATCAAAAAAGGTTTGTTCAGCATGGAAGCGGGGACTTCCATAAAAAGGGAATCGTCTTTTTTATACAGTGTAAAAAATCCCTCAAATTTTTTCTCTGCGTCTTCTACCACCTTGTTTATTGGAGGAAATTCAGGTTTTTTTTCTTCAGGCTTGGATTTTTCTTCGGCAGCAAAATTTAGCTGCCCTATTGCAATAACAACAGCCAAGGTCAAAATAATTCTTTTAAAGGCCATTTTTTGTCCCCTTTTCAAAAGGATTGATTATAAGAATTATAATTCAATTCAATCTTTAATGTAAAGTAAACATAATATTAAATGCATTATTAAAATTGAACTGAGTGTCCCCTTCATATTGATGCTTTCTTTTAAATTTCGCTTTCAATATTAATAAGTTCTCAAACCTCCAATTTCCAAGGTTCACGATAAGGACGCTTCAACCATGAATTGAGTTCAGAATGTTTGGTAATACGTTCCGCCTCACCATCCCAAACAATTCGTTCACCTGTCCTGAATGCGATGTTCCCTAAATGGCATGTGCTGCTTGCCCGATGGCAAACTTCAACATCGCACACACAGCGTTTGCGGGTTTTGATGTTTTCCAAAAACTCAGTGATATGGTTGATATTCATCGATCGGTAATCCCCGATTTTCTCTTTGAATTCCACCCCTTCCCCGAATTGTCCTTTTTCCGGCCAGACGGTATAACGATCTCGGTCAAGAAATAAAGTTCCTTTTGTGCCGTAAAATTCAATGCCGTAACCACTCCAGGTATTTTTGACTTTTGGAGCATGTTCCGGATCATGAGCATTCCAAGAACGGACGGTGAACTGAACCAGGCATTCATTGAAGCGGAAAACCGCCTCGAATGAATCCGGTGTTTCACTACAGTCGGTGAAAAAGAATTTGCCTCCATCTGCCGACACGGCTTGCGGATAATCCTGTTGAATTCCCCACTGAATAATATCGAATTGATGTACTCCCCAATCCGTCATCCAACCGCCGTCCGTGTCCCAGAACCAGCGGAAACCTCCATGGCATCGTTGTGGAAAATAATCCAGTTTGGGGAGTGGTCCCAGCCAGAAATCCCAATCAAGCACATCGGGTGGATCGGTAACGACGGCTTTCCCCATGCCTTTGGGATCATTGTTGCGCAGGCTCCAACTTTTCGCTTTGTGGATTTTTCCGATATATCCATCATGCAGCAGCTGCATGGCTTCGCGGTAATAGGGGGCTGAATGGGATTGAGTGCCGCATTGAACGACGCGATCATATTTTCGCGTTGCTTTTACCATCTGCTGGCCTTCCCAGATGGTCACACCTAACGGTTTCTCGCAATAAATATCTAATCCCGCCTTACAGGCATCGACGAATGGCAAGGCGTGCCAATGTGGTGGAGTTGCAATAACAACCGCATCCAGATCCTTTCGCTCCAGCAATTTCCGGTAATCTTTATATGCAGAGTCATCACCAACGCTGGTGATGTCTCTGCCACGTACCAACCGGTTCTGATCAACATCGCACACCGCATGAAAAACAGCCCCGCATTTAAGAAACGTTCGGACCAACCCCTGTGCCCTCCCGCTGCAGCCGATCAATCCCAACGATACCGTTTCATTCGCACCAAGAACACGTTTTGCCGAAGATGCTGTCATCCCCAGTCCTAGGGCGACTCCAATTTTCCCAAAAGAACGTCTTGAAACTGAATCAGGTCTCATGTTGCATTTTCCTTTCCGGAGTTGGGTTGTCCCCACCTTTAATCATATAAAGTAATCTTGTCACTCTCACCTGTGGGCAATCCACCGTGGCGGGCGAGTCCCATAATTTCCTATATATTTACATTGGCCTCCATGTGAGAAGCTCTTTTTCCAGTTGTTTACGTGTATTGGTATATTGTTTCTCATCGATTACGTTACGTTCTTCGATAAAACCGCCATTTAGATGATACAGTTCCGGTGGATCGGATTCATTCAGTATCAGTTTCCATTCTTTTGTACGGATCATTTGAATGTCATGGTTTGGTAGCATGCCTTGCGACATAACTCGGGTATGGAGCGGGGTATCGTCTTCATCTTCCAAATGAATCGATGGATTGACAATATCATCGCTGACATCGCCATAAGCCGCTGTGGTGAATAAGGCTTGATTGACTTCGTCTTTTTCTCCGCTGAGAAGTGGTTTAAGAGATCGTCCTGATAATTCAACTTCAGATTCTATCCCACAGAGATCGAGCAGCGTTGGAAAGATATCCACTCCCTGAGTTAGTGAATCAACACGGAGACCTTTGGCCATTTGACTCGGCATCCGCCAGATCATCGGCACATTTAGTAGTGAGTTATATAGAAACATACCTTTTCGCACCATATGGTAATCCCCCATAAAATCACCGTGGTCTGAAGTGAACAGGATAAGTGTATTATCCAGCAAATCTTTTTCTGCCAAGGTTTTCATGATCCGCCCGACTTGGTAATCTACTCCCCACATGACCGAGGCATAATAATAACGGAAAGTTTCAATCAGGTCTGCTTCTTGAATTTTATCGAGTCGCATAGCATGAGCATACTGTTCAAGCCGTTCGCTTAATTGTGAAGGCGGTGTGTAAGGCAGTAATTTGATTTTGGATGAATCAAATTGGCTTGTATATTCGGCCGGTGCCATATAAGGCGGGTGCGGATCAAAATAACTGACGTGCAGGAAGAACGGTTCATCCCGCTTTGAATTTTCAATAAATCCAACAGCTTCATCCGTATTCTTTCTCGGATGGCATAGTTCCTCAGGCCAATAGGTATCGCTGTGCCAATGGGGTGGAATAAAACGGCTGTACTGTCTGAATGGTTCTCGCGCACGAATACTCGCATAATCGAACTCAGAAAAAGCCTTCTTTTTGTAAGTATGATTTTTACCTACCCACCCAATTCTATAACCATTACGCTTAAACGCTGCTGCCAGTGTGTTATCGAATTCCAATAAAGGCGCATCCCAAGATTTATTACTCAACCGGCCGGTTTGATGAGGATAAAGTCCAGAGAAAAGCGACATACGTGAAGGCACACAAACGGGATTATTACTGAAATGAGATCGGCAGAGTACTCCGTCTTCAGCCAGCGAATCCAGATTCGGTGTGCGTGCGTTAGGATTTCCCAAACAGGAAAGCGCATCGCCTCTCATCTGATCGCAAATAATGAACACAACATTTGGCCGCTGTTTAGTTTTGGCAGTCTTTGAAGCTGAAATGTTAGCAGCAGTAAGCGTTGCCAAACCCAAACCGGTTCCGGTTTTGATAAAGTCTCGACGATCCATCTGATTATTCTTCATTTTTTTCTCCTCGCCGCCACGGATTCTTCTCTTCTGGTTTCAGTATAAACGAATTCAGCTCAGAATGTCTACAGTTGTCAAACTCGTCAAACCATGTTTTGTGAACTATCGGTATAATGTGTATAATAATCTGTGTTGACCGTAAAACGAGGAATCAAAATGGATTGGAATGAAAGAATCATTATCGATGAATCAATTTTGGTTGGAAAACCTGTGATTAAAGGAACGCGCATATCTGTGGAATTTGTGATCGATTTGCTGGCCAGAGGGTGGACAATAGATGAAATTCTTGAAGAATACGATCATTTGACCTATGAAGATATCCAAGCTTGTTTCTCTTATGCCTCTGATTTATTGAAAAGCGAACATGTGTTTTTGCTTCCCGTTTGATTCACCGGAATGGTATTATGAAATTCATTATGAATGAAAATATTCCAAAAACGGTGATTATTCGTCTCCGAGAACTTGGTCACGATGTATTATCGGTTAAAGAATCTATGCGTGCTCAGAATGATACATTAATTTTGGAAAGAGCTCAACAAGATGAACGTATAATTGTTACTCAAGATAAGGATTTTGGAGAATTGGCGTTTAAAAGGAAGTTAGCATCTAGATGCGGCATTATACTTTTCCAACTGTCAGGAAAAAATCGTGATCAGGATATCCATCAAATCATCCAAACAATTGAAAGCCGAAGTGATTGGTTTGGTAACTTTTCTGTAGTAAAGGATTTTTGTATTCGTATGAGACCCATAAACTGAAAAAGTGCGTTCCCTCATTTTTAAAAAATAGTTGAATAAACAACAACTAAATCAAAAAGCCGGTATTCAACCGAAAGTATCATGTTCATCAAATAAAGACGGCGATGGTGGATAAATAACTCTCCCTTCATCCTCAATAACTACCCCAGGCGTTAATTTATGAGAAGTGAGATTTCCCTTTTCCAATATATGTTCAACCTGTATCCCCAATGAATAAAGATAATCACAGAGCAACCGCCGGTGGCACTTCCAAAAGAGTTTTTCTGCGCACATAACAGCCGTTGATTTATCGTCCGCAAAACTCAATAAATCCTTCACATGGCCGTAGAATTCATCGCTCATCATATAATCGGCGTAATTTCTAAAGCCAGGACTTTCAATACCGGTATTTGGTGATTGATGGTTTTCTTGCTCGTGACGCCGTCCTCCAAGCCCTTCAAACCATCTATACTCGATACCGATAGAACGAAGATGTTTTTCCAGATGACCTTGATTGAAATGCGGAAACTTTCGCGAACTTGGGTAATGCCGGATATCGGCTATTGCTTGTAATTCAAATTCTTGCAAAAGCTCAGTAAATTCCTCAAGTGAACGGTTTGAATGACCAATAGTAAATATCCGCATAAATTAGGCTTTTGAGTCTTTCTGGGATTGATTATCCAAAATTTCTACAACGTGCTTTACTTTCATCGGCAGCCCCCGTCTTTTCACCCCCCAATTTAACTGCAGCATACATCCCGGATTTGCGGTCAGCAGCAATTCCGCTCCGGTTTTTTCAATATTATCCATTTTGCGGTCGAGTATTTTCATGGCCATTTCGTTGTGGGTAATATTGTATATTCCGGCGCTGCCGCAGCACCAATCCGATTCAGGCAATTCGGCCAATTCGATTCCAGGCACCTGCCGGATGAGTTTTTTGGGCTGCTCCCAAACCTGTTGGGCATGGCAAAGATGACATGGAGCGTCATAGATAGCCTTGCAAGGTTCCTGTTTGAACTCGGGACCGGTGAAATGAGGCCAGTCGGCGAGAAACTCGGTAATTTCCCTCACTTTGTTGCTGAAACGATGAGCCTTCTCAGCATATTCAGGATCATCCATAAGAATCTCTTCGACCTCTTTCAAAGCAGCTCCACAGGCGGCGCAGTCGGTGATGATATAATCAACATCCAGTTTATCGAATAGGTCCACATTGTATTTCATTAAATCGATTGCTTTATGCTTGAATCCTTCCGACATCAAGGGTGCGCCGCAGCACCGAATTGTTTTGGGAGTGATGACTGTGCAACCGCTTCGGGTCAGGACATTGACAGTGGCATTGGTTGTTTTATTGAACATGATGCTCATCATGCAGCCGAGAAAATACCCAACCTTTGCTTTTTCCTTATTTTGTGCAGGGATAACATCTGGAATTGTTTTACGAAACGGAGTCGTTAAGCCTTCCGGTGCAAGTTCTTCCATAAATCGAAGGCGTTGAGGTAATAAATAAAAAAACTTGATTTTCCTGAGAAAAGTCTGCAAACCGCTTTTCTGGTAAATCCGCATGGGCAGTGCTGCAAGTTCCAGGCGCCAATGCCGCATAAATAACCAGGAGAATACAAATTGCTTGAAAAAACGGACAAAAGGATTTTGACGTAAATTCTGTTGAGATTGGGATCGAGCCGACTCGATCAGGTAACCAATATGCACTCCTGAAGGACAGGCCGTTTCACAGGCACGACAGTCTAAACAAAGAAACATTTGATCCGAGAAATTTTGTGATAGCTCGAGTTTGCCGTCGGCAACCGCGCGAATCAATGCCGCTCGTCCGCGTGGAGAAGCCCTTTCAACTTTCATTTCGCTGTAAGTTGGGCAGTACGGCAAACACATCCCGCATCGTATGCAGTTTTGAATTTTTTCGTAGTCGGGTATATTGACGCCCTCAAAAAAACCCATATGTGTAATAGGTTTCCTCTCTTTTTCTTTTGAAAGCACCATAAAGTTACCTATAAAACGATTGAATAGTTTTGTTGATTCCTCAAATAAATAAGAATCGAATCATGAATGATAATACCGTTGGTTGAATAAAAGACAATGGAATTAGGGGCCTGTTATGTTTTTGGAGTTGGAAATAAATCAGTTTTTTGCTTTTGAAATGAAATAAAAAAGAGTAAAATATCGTATAAATAATCATTTAGTTACTGCTTGAAGTCAATCAAAAACGGAAGATTGGCGTCCGCAAAAACTTTCTAAGGAGTAAACACTCTATGCGTGATGCTTTAATGAATTTATTGTTGCTCCCTTTCAGAATTGTAGCGTTTCTTTTAGAAATGCTTGGTAGAACGCTCGCTCTAATAATCGGTTTAATATGTTTCGGATTAGGCGCGCTTTTATGTACATTAGGCCCATTGGTTATTATCGGTGCGCCGATTTGCCTGTTAAGTATTTTATTGGTAGTAAAAGCTTTATAAATTCAAAATGTTTTAGGGTAGACACAAAGGTCTACCCTTACATATGTAGGGGCAATCCTGCGTGATTGCCCCACCCTGTGTTATTACTCCAAGCCTATGTCCACCGCGACAGGATTTTACCAAAAAACAACAATTCATTGTTCAAAATCCAAAAATTGCTGATATTGGGACTGTTTAAGTGGAGTATCCAATCCGATATGTTCATAAGCGGCAGGGGTCAGCATACGTCCGCTGGGTGTGCGATTGAGAAAACCTTCTTGAATCAGAAACGGTTCATAAACCTCTCCCAATGTACCTTCATCTTCACCGAGCGCCACAGCTATTGTACGAAGCCCAACGGGACCGCCCGCGAATTTTGAGGCAATGGCATGCAAAATCTGACGATCCATTTGATCCAATCCCCGATGATCGATCTCAAGCAGTTCCAACGCTTCTTGAGCTACGCTTTGCGTTATTATGCCATCCGAGCGGACTTGAGCGTAATCGCGCACCCGGCGAAGCAGCCGGTTGGCTACACGCGGAGTCCGGCGTGAACGATGAGCCAGCTCTTCAATACCGACAGATTCACAAGAAATGTTCAATATACGTGCACTGCGTGAGAGGATTTGGGATATATCTTCAGGATCGTAAAAATTAAGCCGGCATTGAATACCAAAACGGTCACGCATTGGCCCGGTTAACATTCCCGAGCGAGTGGTAGCACCAACCAGGGTAAAATGGGGAAGATCGATTTTGACCGATTTTGCATGAGGCCCTTCACCAATCAAAATATCAATAAAATAATCTTCCATGGCCGGATACAGGCATTCTTCCACAACTCGATTCAGGCGGTGAATTTCATCGATAAACAGCACATCCCCTTCCTTCAGTTCGGTTAACAATCCGGCTAGATCGGCTTTTCTTTCAATCACCGGGCCGGAGGTGGTGCGGATGTTGACAGCGAGTTCATTGGCGATAATATGCGCCAGCGTGGTTTTACCCAATCCAGGCGGACCGGATAAAAGCACATGATCCAGCGCTTCTTGACGCTGTTTGGCTGCTTCAATACAAATAGCCAATTTCGTTTTAACTTCTTTTTGTCCGATATAATTGCTTAGATTATCCGGGCGTATGGTTTCGGTAATCGTAGCATCTTCAGGAGCGGGAGTTGTGGAAATTAATCTCTTGTCCATAAATATTTCCATGACTTCAGCATTGCGATAAAATATCGATCTGTCATTATATCAGTATATTCATTAGGATAAATAATCATTTCAAATAAACAAATGAAATTGGTTGAGAGGTATGGATTCATTGACCATCAATAAAGACGATCATTCTCCCATGATGCAGCAGTATTACTCAATGAAAGAACGTTGCGGTGACGCCATTCTGTTTTTCCGCTGTGGGGATTTTTATGAAATGTTCATGGATGACGCGGTCAAGGCGGCGCAGGAATTGGATATAGCCTTGACCAAAAAGCCTGTGGGAAAAGGTCAATCGGTAGCCTTGGCCGGTATTCCATATCATTCCGCACAGAATTATATCTATCGTTTAACTAGGAAAGGGTATCGTGTCGCCGTTTGTGAACAGACAGAACTACCTCAAAAAGGGAAAAAAATTGTCAATCGCGAACTGGTACGAACTATATCCCCGGGAACCATAATCGATGCAGACGTCATCGAAAGCAAGGAAAACAATTTTTTGGCTGCATTGCATAATGGAGATATGCATGGCTGGGGCTTGGCCTGCGTGGATGTCACAACCGGTGAGTTCAGAGCTACCTGGGAAAGTGGGATGGAAGGATGGCGCTCCATTCTGGCCGAATTAGGGACCTTGAATCCCAGTGAAATTTTGGTGGAGGAATCCTCCACCGATGATCCTGACTTGATTAAACAACTAAAATCACACGCGGAGTGCATGGTCACCGGTGTTAACTCTGCATACTTCAATCCCGAAAATTACAACCGGTTTCAAGTCGATGAATACCATGAACCTCAATTGAAACAAACCACTGTTGAGAATGAGCTGACACAATCGGCCGCCGGTGCAATATTGTCCTATCTCGAATATAACCAAAAAGAGACGCTGGACTATATCAAAGCGCTGGAGATCTACCGCCGCGGCGCCTTCATGATTATAGACAAAAATACCGAACGAAATTTGGAATTAATCAGCAGCATGGGTGAAGGCGGCAAGAAATTTACTCTATTGGGCGTAATGGACCTGACCGTTACCGCGATGGGAGGGCGATTGCTTCGACAGTGGATTTTGCGTCCTCTCATGGATGTAGATAAGATTAAAAACCGGCAGATGATGGTTCATCTGCTTTACGGCGATCCCACTACTCGTGAAGAATTGCGCAAGACTTTACGCTCCATTCATGATCTTGAACGCTTGCTTGGGCGAGTAACTTTTGGAAATGCAAACGCCAGAGATTTGGTAGCGCTCAGGAGTACGCTTGAGCAATTGCCAATTTTGAATCAATCACTGAGTGGTCTTGGTGACGCCGCCCTGGTACGCCGCTCTTTACATCGGGAAGAAGATCCTGATGAACAACAGAGCACTACACCTCCATCCGATACAATCATCGATCTGGTAATGGAAATACGGGAACTGCTTTCAGAAGCCCTGCTTGATGAACCTCCTCTGACTGTCCGTGAAGGAGGAATGATCCGAGACGGATACGATGAAGAACTCGACGAATTGCGCTCTATTTCGAAAGACGGGCGAGGATATATTGCCCGCCTGCAGGAAGAGGAACGGACTAAAACCGGAATCCCCTCATTGCGTGTTGCCTACAACAAAGTGTTTGGCTATTACATTGAAGTAACCCACACGCATAAAGATAAAATTCCTCAGAACTATATTCGCAAGCAGACATTGACCAACGCCGAGCGATTCATCACGTCGGAACTCAAAGAATTCGAGTCGAAGATTCTTCACGCCGAAGATCGAATCAAAGAAGTAGAATACCGCCTGCTGCAGAATCTGCTCGAAGCCATACGCGGATACAGCGCCAGGTTGAAAACAGCCGCCCGAATGATTGCCAGGCTGGATTGTTTTCAAAGCATGGCTGAAGTGGCGTCACGGAATGTTTATTGCTGCCCGAATATTCATCGTGGGCATGAAATCCAAATCGACGAGGGAAGACATCCGGTTTTGGAGCGCTCCGCCGTTATCGATCAGTTTGTTCCCAATGATTGTAAACTCGATCATGAAAGTGAACAGATTCTGATCATAACCGGCCCGAATATGGCCGGCAAATCGACGTATATCCGCCAAAAAGCGCTGATTGTTTTGATGGCGCAAATGGGTTCCTTCGTTCCTGCTAAATCGGCTTCCATTGGTGTCATTGACCGGTTGTTCAGCCGGGTAGGGGCCTCTGATGACCTGGCGCGGGGACGTTCAACATTCATGGTGGAGATGAGCGAAGCGGCACATATTCTTACTCATGCGACACCGAAAAGTCTGGTTATTCTTGATGAAATAGGGCGGGGAACCAGTACCTTTGACGGCGTCTCACTGGCATGGGCTATTGTGGAATACCTGCACGGACTGAGGGGGAAGGGAGTTAAGACTTTGTTCGCCACTCATTATCACGAACTGGCCACCTTAGCTGAAACCCACAAACGCGTTGCCAATTATCACGTTCAAGTTGCTGAGGAAGGGGATACCATTCGGTTCATGTACCGCATCACGCCGGGATACACCGATCATTCTTACGGTATCCACGTCGCCGATCTTGCGGGTGTGCCAAAGAGAGTGACCAATCGTGCCAGAAAGATACTCAAACGGCTGGAAAAAGGCGAGCACCTAGCGGTTCAATCCGCAGTTGAAGAGGAAGACCCTTACGAAATTTCACTTTTCTCAATGTTAGAAGAACCCTTACGCGCCAAATTAGCCGACATAGATATGAACACCCTTTCACCCATGGATGCCTGGCATCTCCTTACTGAACTCGTTGATGAAGCAAAAACTAGTTGAAAACAGTGCTCAGAAAATCATCAATGGGATAAAAGACAAAACAAAAGTCTTTTCGGAATTCATCGAAGAAGGTTTCCTGACCTTGTCCTGGACGAGTTAAGAATCGCTTTCGGCCTCAACAAAATAGGCGTGGATGATCAGGCCTACTATTTATTGCTGCTTCGATGCCGCAAAGACCCGAAGTTTATCTATCGGCTTTTTGACGCTTTTCCTGAGCGCATCCAGAGAGAAATTTATTTGATTTATAAGGCCTCCAGGGTTGTATGGCCTTGGCCAAGTGAAGATGAATTGCCGAAAGATGGAATCCCAATTGGAAAAATAGAGGGGACATCATGATAATAGAGAAGTTATCATATGAGCCTTTAACAAAATAAAGCCAATAGGAGGACTTTATAAACTTACATTCCACACATTTCAGGTGACTAATTTTGGAATTTATGCTTAGTAAAATCAGCAGATTAGGTTACTGTTGAGGTCACCCATAGTCGATCGTTTTAATCTCCAGGATTCGTGTGAGCATGTCAAGTTCTTTTTTGTGCAGGTTCCTTAATTGTTTGAGTGCATTTCTATGAGTCTTGTATTGCTCTGAAGCCTTTTTCACCCATTCCCGATCAGCGACGCGAACAATCTTTGTTTTTAGTTTTCCCTCCACCCAGCGAGAGAGGCGTGTAGCCGGGTGACCGCCTTGTTCATGGCAGAAGCAGTTTGGTTTGCCGCAGCGAACCAGGATCTCGGCATAAGTTCCAGCAACCAGTTTTTCATCACGAGAGAAAAGGCGTAGCACCTGATCCCGCTCAGCCTGAATCTGATGCAATTTTTTTATCATTTTTTGAAGTTTTTTTTGGGACGGCATTGTTTCCCCTTGTCTTAGCCTGATAATAAGTTTATTATAGCATAAGATTGCGGAGGTGACAAGATGCATGTTCAACGGGGATTAAGGAAGAATTCATCTCTCAAGAAGTTCGTGATTGGCGCCCATCCGATCATTGAGCATTTTCTGGAACTCCTGACGGTGCCTGAGATTCTGGGAACTTATATGCGATCGGATAAGCGCATGAGACTCGACGATGACAAAGCCATTGCGCTTTTGATCCACCACATTTTGACCACTCTCCATCCGTTGTACGAGATCCAGGACTGGCTCAAATCGTTGGATGCAGAGCAGGTGGGTCTGGCACCAGAGGATCCCCAATATGTTCAAGACGATCGCATGGGTCGAGCGCTCGTCCGGTTCTATAACTCCCGGCATCAGGAGGTCTTTTTTCGTCTGGCCTTGCGGGCCATCAAACTTTTTGAACTGGAGTGCCCAGAAGTTGCTCACGAACGGAATCAACAAGGACCACCGCCCCGATTTGAAGCAGTTGGTGCTGGGATTAACCGTGACGGCCGACGGATCGGTGCCCCTCTTGCATCGCATTTATGACGGGAATCAGACCGACGACCGCCTTCATCCCGCCAATCACAAACGGCTTCAAAAACTCTTACAGCGGGTCGATTTCATCTATGTGGCCGACTGCAAACTGGCCACCGAGGAAAATCTTCAAAAGATCTCGAGTTGGGGCGGTCTCTTTGTCACGGTGATGCCCCGAACCTGGAAGGAAGACGGACAATTTCGAGAAAAAGTCCGGCACGGAAAGATCCAGTGGAAACACATCCTGTCGCGCCCCAATAACCGCAAGCCGCATTCAAAGGCCGACCGCTATTATGTCGCTGAG